>CAYVKQ010000642.1:0-1501 GCA_964451945.1 uncultured Lentisphaerales bacterium | reverse complement strand
CGCGGCCACGGCCGAGACCGTGGCGCTCGACTTTTTCTTCTCGCCCGGCTGCGACGAGTGCGGGCGGGTCAAGGCCGACGTGCTGCCCGAACTGGAGGAGCGATACGAGGGGTTCTACACCCTGGCCTGGCACGACATCTCGCAGGCCGCGAACCTGCCGCTGCTCATCGCCTATCAGCAACGGTGCGGCAACACGGACAACGGGCGGGCGTCGATCGTGGTCGACCACACCGTGTTCCTTTCGGGCTACGAGGCAATCGCCACCGGGCTGCTGGCCCGCGTCGACGAGGCGCTGGCCGGCCGCCAGCGCCCCGGCTGGCGCGCGCCGCGGCCGCCCGCGCTGGACGACAGCACGGTGGAGGAGGCGGCGCGGGAGCGCGTGTCGGCGCTGACAGTGCTGATTGTCGTCGCGGGCGGCCTGACCGACGGCTTCAACCCCTGCGCCATCTCGACCCTGATTTTCTTCCTCAGCCTGCTGGCCGCGCTCAAGGTCGGCAAGCGGACGCGCCTGCTCGTCGGCCTCTCCTTCATCGCCGCCTCCTTCCTGGTCTACTTCGGCCTCGGCTTCGGCTTCCTGGAGTTCGTCCGCGGCGTCCCCTCGTTCACCCGCATCAGAAGGGGGTTCGAGATCGTCGTCGGCTGCGCCCTGATCCCGCTGGCGCTGCTCTCCTTCCGCGATGCCTTCCGCTTCCGCCGCTCGGGGCAGGCGAAGGACGTGACGCTGCAGATCCCGCAGGGGATCAAGACGCGCATGCACGCGATCATGCGCAGCGGCCTGGGCCTGGGTGGACCGGTGGCGAGCGGCGCCCTGATCGGCGCCGCCGTCACGGTTCTGGAGAGCGTCTGCACCGGACAGGGCTATCTCCCGGTGCTCGCCTACCTGGCGAAGGCGGGCCACTTCGACCTCCAGGCGGCGGGGCTGCTGGCGCTGTACAACCTGCTGTTCGTCGCCCCCCTGGCGGTCGTGTTCGTCTGCTTCCACTACGGGATGCAGATCACCAGCCTGATCGCCTGGAGCCGGCGCAACCTGGTGGTGGTCAAGATTCTGCTGGGACTGTTCTTCGCCGCCGTGGCGGCGCTCCTCCTCTTCGGCCGCTGACCGTCGGCCCGGCCGGGGCGCGGCGGGGTGGCCGCGGTCGCCGACCGCGGCTACAGGGCGACGATTAACCGGCGAGCCAGCCATTCTAACTATGGCGGCGCTATCGGTATCCAAATCGGGATCGAAATCGACGAAAAACGAAAGGAATTCGACCCCGATACCGATAGCGATTTCGATTTCGACCGCACGGATGCGATCATAAAGAATTGCTGCCGGCGGATAACGTTTGCCTTGCCTATGGGGGTGCCTTCGAGTTATAGTTGTACGCTGTGTTTCCGATTCCGGATCGTCCCGGCGGACCGGGGCGGGCAATCAGCGGCACGCAGGAGTAAAAACAATGATCGTCACCACGAAAAAGCTCTTCAAACACGCCTACGGCAAATACGCCATCGGCGCCTACAA
>CAYVKQ010000641.1:0-1505 GCA_964451945.1 uncultured Lentisphaerales bacterium | reverse complement strand
TTCTCGTCGGCGCGCCGACGAATTACGTGACGGACGTGGAGAACCCGGGCGCGGCGTATCCGTACGACACGCCCGAGACGGCGGGCAACGACCTCCAGACGGTCATTGACGCGGCGGTGGACGGCGCGGTCGTCCTGTGCGGCGAAGGCACGTGGGTTCTCTCGAAACAGATCGAGATCGTCAAGCCGATCAAGGTTGTCGGCGCAGGGGCCGGAAAGTCAATCTTGAGCGGCTATGATCCAGACAAGAAGACCTATGGCATGCGGCTTGTTTTCATGAATCATCCGGAGACCGTCCTGGAGGGCTTTACGCTGTCGGACACCATTCAGGACAGGAGCGCCGCGCTCTTGCCTCACGGGTACGAGGTGGCCGCTTTTCTCGGCGGCTGGGCGGCCTACGTGATGAACGGCACGATGCGGAACTGCCGCGTGACGAACTGCAAGGGGTCCTACGGCAACATGAACAACCGCAACGGCGCGGCCGTCAACCTCGGTGCGTATGGGGCCGTGCTGAGCCACTGCATCGTGGACGGCAATGTGCGCACCAGCAATAATACGGCGCTCGGCTGCGGCGTGCTGCTGGACGGCGGACAGGCGGACAACTGCCTCATCTGTGGCAACACGGGTGGTCATGGCGTCGGCGTCTATGTGGCGGCGGCAGGGAGCCGTCTTCTCAATTGCACAATTGCCGACAACGCAACAAAGAGCGCAGAGACGCAGGGCGGCGGACTCTATTTCGCAAAAGTCGACGACTGCCGCATTGAGAACTGCATCCTCGCCCGCAATTCCTCGGCGGACGGCGGGGAAGGCGCCGGGCAGTGGTATGCAGCGGACAGGTCCAAGCTGAATGCCGCGATGAAGAACTGCGCGTTCCTGACCGGGACGGCACTCGGCGCCGACCCCGTTCCCCTGGCGGCCGATCCATTCGCAGACGCGTCCAACGGCGACTACCATCTGACGCTCGGGACGACCGCACGCAACAACGGCTATCTCTACGATGAGATGTCCGAAACGGACCTCGAGGGCAATCCGCGCGTCGTGGACGGCAAGGTCGACATCGGCTGCTACCAGTATGTGTCGTCTGGGATCATCTGCGACATTCTGGCGGACAAGACGGCGCTTGCCCGCGGCGAGACGGTGCATTTCACGTCCGTCGTCGAGGGCGCGGAAACGGTGCAGTACGAGTGGACGGCGACCGATGAGAAGGGCGCGGCCGTCGACCTCGGGCTCTCCGGGGCGAATCCCTCGTGGACGGCGGATCGCTACGGGCATTTCAAGGTCCACCTGCGTGTCTCCGAGGACGGAACGGTGTGGTATGACAGCGCGTCGGATGCGGCGTTCGCGGTGAACGCCCGGACGAACTACGTGACGGTTGTGAACGCGAACGCCGCGTTCCCGTGGGACACGCCGGAGACGGCGGCGACGAATGCGCAGGAAGTGATTGACGAGGCGCTGGACGGGAATGTCATCCGCTTCGCGGCCGGACAGTATCCGATCCGGGAGCAG
>CAYVKQ010000640.1:0-1507 GCA_964451945.1 uncultured Lentisphaerales bacterium | reverse complement strand
TCAATTCGGGACGCCGCATCCGCCAGTACGAAACGGGCACCGATCCGGTCTTCGCGCTGGGCGTGGCGCGTCGGCTCATCCACGCCAAAATCCGCAATTGCCGCCGCGTGCTGCAACGGCTGGCCGCGAACCGCGGCGTCGCCGAAGCGCCCGAACAGACGCGGACCTGCGACGCCTTGCGCGATCTTGCCGAGAACGCCCTCGCCGCCGGAACCCCCGACCTCGTGCGCGGCTTTGAAGGGATGGCGGCCGCCCACTATTTCGGTCGGCTGGGCGATTTCTTCTCCGAGACGATCCCGTTCACGAACCGCAACCGGCGGCCGCCGCGTGATCCCGCCAACGCGCTGCTCTCCTTTGCTTATACCGTCCTGCTCGGCGAGGTCGAGGGTGCGATCCGTTCGCACGGGCTCGACGCCGGAATCGGCTGCCTCCACTGTGACAGGATCAACACTCCGTCGCTGGCGCTGGACCTGATGGAGCCGCTGCGCCCCGCGATCGCCGACCTGCTCGTGCTCAACCTGGTCAACCACAACATGGTCAAGCCGGAAACCGATTTCGAGGTCCATGCCGAGGATGGTGGCATCTACCTTTCGGAAACCGGCCGCAAAGTCTTCTTTCTGATGTACGAGCAGGCGATGACGCGCCGTTTCGCCCCGGCCAAGGGCGAGCCGCACACCGACCTGCGCAAAGTGATCGACGACCAGGTGTGCGCCTACATCCGCATGCTGGAGTCGGGGTCGGAGGAGGGCTTTTTTCTACTCCCCTGAGTCCTGGGTCCCCGGTCCTTGGTCCCATCGCCACAACCAGCACCAATGAGCGCCCTGACAGAAGAGCTTCTCCAGACAGAACGCGATCTCGTGGCCTACCGCATCGGCGACACGGCGCCGCAATACATCCCCAACGAACAGGAGCCGCGCCACATGGTTCGACTGATCGCCTACGACATCACAACGCCCAAACGTCTGCGGCGGGTGGCCAAGGTGTGCGAAGACTACGGCGTCCGCATCGAGAAGAGCGTCTTCGAGTGCGACCTCAACGAGCCGACGTTTGCCCGCTTTTGGGAGCAGCTTATGCGGGAGATCGATCCTGATGAAGACTCGCTGATCGCCTATCGCATCTGCAAAACGTGCGTGCGCGACATCCAGAGCGCGGGCGTGATCGAACGCCCCGAGGCACGCCTGGTGTACATCTTCTGACCGCTTTCGGAGGCAGACGAAAACCGCCAAAAACGGCCATCTGCCTCCGAAGTGAGCTAACCGCTTCCCTTGCAAAAGGATGTCATAGCTGGAGATACCTGGCCAGGCTCAAAAAGCGGGCATGTGGAGCCCCGCTCGACCGCCTGCCTCCGAATTGCACGAAAACAAGCCAAAAATCCTATAGAAAGTGTCCAGTTTCTGTGCTACTGTCGGAAACACCGATTCAGCCGAAAGGCGATTGAGACGCGCAAGACGGCCTTGGTCGTATCATCAACGGCGTTGTAGTCGGAAACACCGATTCAGCCGAAAGG
>CAYVKQ010000639.1:0-1513 GCA_964451945.1 uncultured Lentisphaerales bacterium | reverse complement strand
ACACGCTTGGCCATGGGTCTCCTCCTGGAACAGTCGTTGCGGTGGAACTCCCGCCCGAAGCAGACAGTCCCCCCACCATTCGGGGCAGAGTGTAGGGCATCTTCAATGCGTGATCAAGCGCTTCTTGCAGGTGGCGCCTAGATCCGCCGCGGGGTGCGGATGCCGAGGAGGGTCAGTCCTTCGCGCAGGACGTCGGCGACGCGGGCGCAGAGGGCGATGCGGCTGTCGCGCACCGACGGCTCGGCCTTGAGCACCGGCGACTGCTGGTAGAAGCTGCTGTAGGCCTGGGCCAGCGCGAAGAGGTAGTCGGCGAGGATGCTCGGCTTGTAGGCGTCGGCGGCGCGCGCCACCGTTCCCGGGAACTGCAGCAGCAGCAGCGCCAGCGCCTTCTCCGGCGGCGCGGCCGGCAGGAGCGTCCGGGTGCGCGGGTCGCAATCCGGCGCCTGGGCGGCGTACTTGTCCAGCAGGCTGCAGATGCGGGCGTAGGCGTACTGGAGGTAGGGGCCCGAGTTCCCCTCTAGCGCCAGCGCCTTCTCCCAGGTGAAGACGATCATGTTCTGCGGGTCGTGGCTGAGGTCGGCGTACTTGACGGCGCCGATGCCGATCGCCGCCGCCAGCTCGCGCTTCTCCTCCTCGGTTCGCTCCGTCTCCGACGCGTCGAGGATCGCGCGCGCGCGGCGTTCCGCCTCGTCGAGCAGCGCCTCGAGCTTGATCACGTTCCCCTGGCGGGTCGAGAACGTCCCCTCGGGGAGGCGCATCAGGCCGAACCAGACGTGTTCGAGGTCGGTGGTGACGCCCAGCCGGCGACAGACGGCGAAAAACTGCTTGAAGTGGAGCTGCTGCCGCTCGTCGGTCACGTAGACAATGCGGCTGGGGGCGAACGACGCCACCCGGTCGCGCACGGTGGCGATGTCGGTCGTGGCGTAGTTGAAGCCGCCGTCGCTCTTGCGCACGATGCAGACGGGAAGCCCCTCTTCCTCGAGGCGGACGACGAGGGCGCCCTCGCTCTCGACCGCCAGTCCGCGGCTCTCCAGCAGAGCCACGGTCCCGGCCAGCATCCCGTTGTAATGGCTCTCGCCGCGGCAGAGATCGAACGAGACGCCGAGACGCCGGTAGACACGCTCGAACTCGCGCAGGCTCACCGCGATGAAGCGCTCCCAGATGGCCCGGTTTGCGGCATCGCCCTGCTGCAGCTTCACCAGCTCGGCGCGGCACTGGTCCATCCAGCCGGGGTCGCTTTTGCCCCGCTCGTAGCTGGCAACATAGACCCGCTCCAACTCCTCGATCGGCGACGCCTCGAACCGCGAGGGATCGAGGAAGGTGCGGTAGCCCATGATCAAGATGCCGAACTGCGTCCCCCAGTCCCCGAGATGGTTGTCGGCGACCACGGTGTAGCCCAGGGCGCGGAACATCCGGTCGAGGGCGTTGCCGATCACGGTCGAGCGGATGTGGCCGATGTGCATCGGCTTGGCGACGTTCGGGCTCGAATAGTCGATGACGATGGTCTTGCCCT
>CAYVKQ010000638.1:0-1521 GCA_964451945.1 uncultured Lentisphaerales bacterium | reverse complement strand
CTGGTACATGCTCGCCGGCGCGCGGATCGCTTGGAAGGCGAAATAACAGCGGCTAGACCGCCGCCCCTTGACGCTGCAGAAGGGCGTGAAGCTCTTCTCCCGCAAGCGCGCGCGGCTGGATGCCGCGCTGCACGCAAAGGGCCGCGGCGGTGCCCGCCGCCTGTCCGAGGGTCATGCAGGTGTGCTGCAGGCGCAGCGAACCGTTCGCGGGCCTCGTGCTCGAGATGCAGCGGCCGGCCACGAGCAGGTTCGGCACGTTGGGCGGCACCAGGCAGCCATAGGGAATGTCGTAGAAGTCCCCTTCGGGCACCGACCGTCGTTTCCGGTGGTCAGGGCCGCGGGGCTCGGGGTCGTGTAGATCCATGTACCAGGCGCAGCGCGCGACACCGTCAGGGTGTTTGCGGGCCTCCAGCACGTCATCTTCGTTCAGCGTCTGCATGCCGCGGATGCGCCGTGTTTCACGCACACCCAGGGCACTCGCAATGTCGAGGATCACGCTGTTCCGGTAGGCGGGAAAGGTTCGCCGGAGATAGCGCCAGATCTTGACCACGCGCTGGTGGCAGACGATTTCGCCCTGGGTCAGGCTGTGGGGGTCGGTTGCGTCCACGCCATGGGCCATGTCGCATTGAAACCAGGCGACACCGGGCGGCAGGGATGCCAGCTGGTGACCGCGGGACAACCGCGAATTCGGGCCGGCGAGTTCGAGTTCGCCGCGTTGCAGCGCCTCGGCAGTCCTGCGGTCAAACTCCTCCTGCGGCGGCAACTCCGGGAACGCGATCCCCCCGAGCAGGAAGTTCAGGCTCACGGCCTGCAGCACGCCGTCCGCCACGCGGCCCTTGAGAAAGTCGGCGCCGGCCCAGGCGGCGAGGTCGCCGTCGCCCGTGGCATCGATGGCCAGGCTGCAGCGAAGCGTCCGGATCCCATCCTTGCCAGCCAGGGAGACGTCGATGGACTCCCGGTTTCTTCTCCCGGCGCCGGCGGCCATGGTGTGCAGCCGCAACCGGGCGCCGGCGGCCAGCACCATGTCGAGCGCCGCGACGCGCGCCACGCCGGGATTGAGAAATGCGTGCGTGGGTGTCACGTGCGCAGCGTCCAATTCCTGCATGCGCTCGCGGAACTCGCGCACGATGCCGCCGTTGTCGCCGGCGGTGCGGATCATGGGGACCAGCCCATTGGTGAGCATTCCGCCCAGGCAGTTGGATCGTTCCACCAGCAGGGTGGAAGCGCCGTTGCGCGCGGCCGCAATGGCCGCACCGATGCCGGCGGGACCACCGCCTGCCACAAGGACGTCAACGCGATCGACATGTTCTTTCACGGTATGCGGCCTTTCGCTGTCGTCTCCGGGGTCGTTCCGCCTGGCTGCCGCCGGAACGAGACGCGGTAATCGTTTCACACACTGCGCGCGCGGCCTCCAGTTCACCGCCTGAATCCTTGCGAACGGCCGCGCGGCGACGCACAACAGGAAGAACAGCGCGGGTGGCGCACAATCCGCCGCCCGCGCTGTGTGATACCGACCGACGC
>CAYVKQ010000637.1:0-1532 GCA_964451945.1 uncultured Lentisphaerales bacterium | reverse complement strand
GAAGTCGGCGTAGTCGAAGCCGGCGCCGGCCGTGCTGTTGCTGAAGACGACCAGCGCCGGGAAGTTGGTCAGCGGTGCGCCCCCTCCCGGTGGCGTGTAGCCGCCAAAGGAGATCGGCATCCGCTTGGCCCAGAGCGCGAAGTTCTCCTCCGCGCGCGCCGCAGTCGGCGCCAGCGCCAAGAGCGACGTGAACACCGCCACAACATACCGTATTGTCCGCATTTCAACCTCCCGGTTCTCACAGGTGGAAACCCGACTCGGCAATTTATGGGTATTTATATCATCGACCGGCGAAACCGGCCTTGACAAAACCGCCATTTTGTAGCACGATTTCGCCAACAATGAAGCACCTGCACCAGTCCGATTACTTTGCCGATCCCGCTTTTCCCCTGGCCTGCTGGATCGATGAGCGACATGGCGACATGGAGATTCATTCGCATGATTTCCACGAGCTGGTGCTGATCCTGAACGGACGGGGACGGCATCTGGTGTGCGGGCACGGCTACGACCTGGGGGCGGGCGACGTCTTTCTTATCCGCGGCAACATGACCCACGGCTATCTCCACACCGACCGCATGACGCTGGTCAACATCCTGTTCGATCCGCGGCGGCTGCGCCTGCCGACGGGCGGACTCGCCGACGTGCCGGGATACCGCGCGCTCTTCCATATCGCGCAGCGGGCCCCCGCCTTCCGCCAGCACCTCCGGCTGCCGCCCGACGCGCTGGCAGAAGCCGCCGCGCTGTGCATTCAATTGCGCGGGGAACTGGAGCGGCGGGAACCGGGCTACCGCTTTGCAGCCCTGCACCACCTCATGGGGCTGATCGCCTTTCTGTCGCGCGGCACCTGCCGGAACCCCGCTGTGGAACGCCAGCCGCCGCGGCGGCTCGACGAGCTGCTGCGGTTCATCGAGTCGCACTACCGCGACACGATCACCATCGGACACTTGGCGCGCCTGGCCGGTTTGTCCGAGCGATCCCTGGCCAGGACGTTTCACGGCGCCGTGGGCTGTTCGCCGATCGAATACGTCATCCGGGTGCGCGTCGCCCACGCCGCGGACCGGCTGCAGCGCACCGACATGCGGATCACCGAGGTGGCCTTCGACAGCGGCTTCAACGACAGCAACTACTTCGCCCGCCAGTTTCACCGGATCATGGGTGTCCCCCCGCGCGACTATCGCCGGCCCCCCTCCGAGCGGACGGGCCGATAGCGGGGGCTGCATGTGCCGGGGGATTTTCGACCCCGATTCCGATACCGACTCCGACCCCGAAGACCCAACCGCCTCATCATTGGACTCGCTGGACGCGCTTGCCCAAGCTGTTTACAAAAAAGCCGGGAAGGTGTATATCACCGGCGTGGACATTGGGGAGACTCTTGCAGAACCCCGCAACGAACACGAGGAGATGAAACATGATACGACGCCTGATGGACGGGTGCATCCGCCACCCCCGCGCGACTGCCGCGGTGATGGCAGCGGCAACGCTGGCGCTGGCGCTGCTGGCCGCCCTCCCCTCCGTCTGGCCCGGCGCCTTTC
>CAYVKQ010000636.1:0-1536 GCA_964451945.1 uncultured Lentisphaerales bacterium | reverse complement strand
GGCGTTTGATGCGATATGCATCCGACAAAAAGAGGGTGGAAGTGGGATAAGCCTGAAGGTGACAATTTTGTCAGTTGCGACCGCAAAGCCGGACAGACGGGTTCACGCGCCCCTTCACACCGCCTGCGCGAGCAGATCGATTCCGCGCTTCACGAACGCGACGTTCTCGCGCGTATCGCAGGCGCGCCACGAGGCCATGACGAACCCCTTCAGCCGCTCGGGCGCAATCACCCGCCGGCCGAGCTGCACGAGCTTGCCCATGACGTCGTCCGCGCCGACGCCGGCCTCCGCCCGCTTCGGCGCCGCCCAGTTCGTCCCGCACGGCGTCTGGTCGAAGCCCGCCTTCTCGAGATCCCAGAAGGCCTGGAGGCGCTTGCGGTCGTCCGTCGTGTTGGCCGCGGGATCGAACCCCGCGTTCTCCTCGTCGTAGTACCAGCTGCACTGCAGGACGCCCTTCGGACAGCGCTTCAGATACTCCTCGGGATGGTCCCACCCGTAGTCGTTCCACGCCCACGGACGCATCCCGCACTTCTCCGTCGTCGCGACGATGTGCAGGAAGTCGTGCCACCAGAGTTCGCCCTTGCGAAGCGACGCGTAAAGGCACCGCGGGCTGTACGCCAGGCCCGGACCCTCCTCGTCGTAGCCGATGTGGAAGTAGCGCGGCGTCTCGAAGATCTCCGCCACGTCGCGGATCACGTCCTCGCAGAAGCGGTAATACGGCGTGGACGAGACCATGCGCCGAAACTCACCCATCCAGCCGTTGTGCCGCGTCGAGAAGTTGAGCTTCGGAATCGGTTCCAGCCCGAGCTTTCGCAGCCGCCCCAGCTCGTCCCGCAGCTTGTCCGGCGACCAGCTGCCGCGGATGGCGCTCTCGGGATGGCTCGGGAAGACCACCCCCTCGCCGATGTCGATGATGACGGCGTTGAGCCCGCGCTTGGCGGCATGGTCCGTCGTTTCGCGCCAGAGCGAGTCCACGGTCCTGAGCTCGTCGTCCGGCACGGGCGTCAGCTCGGTCCGCCAGTTGGGATAAAGCTCGCGCATCCGCGGCATCTGCTCCTTCGGGAACCAGTCGCACCACATGTTGTGCCCGAGGTGCAGCAGCACGGCGCGCATCTCCTCCGGCTTCGCCGCGAACGCCCGCGGCAGGACCGCGGCAGCTCCGGCCGCCGCCGACAGTTTCACGAAGTCTCTTCTCGTCACGTCGTCACCCCCTTGATTCCGCATATCGCCGATTGTAGCACACCGCCGCCGCGAAAATCAAGCCGGGACAATCCTATCGTACCATCAGCATCAGACCATGCTGCTGGTTCTCGTAGCAGCCGATGTCGACGTGTTCGCCGACCTTGCGGCGGTCGCCGCGCAGGTCGATGTCGCCCTCCGTCCAACCGTCGTCCACCCCCTTGTCGACGCACTTCGCATTGCGGCGAAGGCGGTAGTCGAACCGGTCGGGATTGCGGAACTCGTCCCCGCCGATCGAGAATGAACCCTCGCCGATCGGCTCGGCGTTGCCGTTCTCGGGTCCCTTGTAGAACGCAC
>CAYVKQ010000635.1:0-1541 GCA_964451945.1 uncultured Lentisphaerales bacterium | reverse complement strand
TGAACGACCGCATCCTGCAATACGACCTCAGCCGGGGGCGCATCCCGCGCGCGGAGACGATCCTCGCCCACGCCGACCTGCTGCGCCCCTTCGGCCTGACGGGCGTGATGCTCTACATCGAGTGCGTCGTCGAAAACAGCGTCTTCCCGGCATGCGGCTGCGGCGCGACGCCGGTCACCGCCGCCTGGCTCGCGGCGGTGCGCGAAGGGCTGAAGCGCCGCGGCCTCGACCTCTATCCCTGCATCGAGGTGCTGGGGCACCAGGAGCACCTGCTGGCGCTGCCGGCGTTCGCCAGCCACGGCGAGACCGAAAGCGGCGCCTGCAGCTTCCGCATCGACGCCCCCGAGACGCGCGACGCGGTCAAGCGCTGGCTGGGCGAGCTGCTGGCCCATTTCGAGACCCCCCTGGTGCATGCCGCCTGCGACGAGGCCTTCAAGCTGGGGCTCGGCCGCAGCGCCCCGTTCATCCGCGAACGCGGCTTCGAAGCGGCCCTCGCCGACTACCTGAACGACCTCGCCGCCTTCCTGCGGGAGCGCGGCCGGACCATGGCGATCAGCGCCGACCCGCTGATCCACTACCCGGCGCTGCGCGGCCTGCTCGCGCCCGACGTGGTCGTCTGCAACTGGGGCTACGGCACGTGGACCGAGGTCTACGAACGCGAGAACCACAACTTCGCGCGCCACGCCTTCGTCACCGCCGGCCGCCGCAACTGGGCGTGGGGCAACTGCATGGCCGAATACATCCTC
Source organism: uncultured Lentisphaerales bacterium (assembly GCA_964451945.1). Classification (GTDB taxonomy): domain Bacteria; phylum Verrucomicrobiota; class Kiritimatiellia; order RFP12; family JAAYNR01; genus JAAYNR01. The sequence continues at coordinate 795 of CAYVKQ010000635.1, read as the reverse complement.
ACCCCGTTCGACCGCCTGGAGGCCAACACCGGCATCTGGCTCGGCCTCTGCGCGCAGAGCGGCGCCGAGGGCTTCATCATCAGCGACTGGGGGTCGTATGAAAACGTCAACCCCTTCGCCGCCACGGTGATCGGCGCGCTCTACGTGCTGCGCCGTCTGGCCGATCCCGCCTACACGCGCGAGGCCTGGCTGGACGACGTCTCGCGGCTGGTCCTGGGGCGCTGCGACGACGGCTTGCGCGAAGCGCTGCGGCTGATGACCTCCGTGCAGAACAACGCGCGCTATTTCGGCAACCGCCTGGCCGACTGGAGCCCCGTCCTCCCCGCGCTCTTCCTCGGCGATCCCGATTCGCGCCCGGTGGTGCGGCTGAGCGCCCTCTTCGAGCGCGGCGGCATCGACGCCTTCATCGCCGACGCGCGGCTGGCGGTCGCGCGGCTGGACGCCGTCCGCGCCGGGGACGCGCCGCAGCCGGCGCTGCTCGACGCCCTGCGCCACCTCGCGCGGCGGATGCTGCTCACCGCCCTGCGCACCCGCATCTGCCACGACCACGCCTGGGCGACCGGTGCGATCTGGCTGGCCAAAGAAGACTTCGACGAGCCGCTGCGGCGCCGCGACGAATACCGCGCCCTGGCCGCCGCCGACCTCGGGTACACGATGGCCGAATGGGACCGCGACTGCCTCGAAAGCGAGCGCGAACGGTGCCGCCGGGCGCTGAGCGACGCCTGCGACAGCGCCGCCGCGGCGGTGCGCATCACCGACAACAGCCTCTACCGTTTCCCGCCGCGTCCCGTCTAG
>CAYVKQ010000634.1:0-1543 GCA_964451945.1 uncultured Lentisphaerales bacterium | reverse complement strand
TGAGCGGCTGTCCCTCGTCGAGCGCGGCGATCGCCGTCCACTTGCCGGTCCCCTTCTGGCCGGCGGTGTCGAGGATGGTGTCGACGACCGCTTCGCCCGATTCGCTGCGGTAGCCGAGGATGTCGCGGGTGATCTCGATCAGGTAGCTGTCGAGCTCGCCGGCGTTCCATTCGGCCAAGACGGCGTGCATCTCGTCGTTGGTCATCCCGAGGCCGTCCGCCTTCGCCCACCCAGTCGCAGCACGGCTCGCCCTTGTCGGTGTGGGCCGAGATCTTCTGGAAGATCGGCTTGACCGCCGCCCAGGCCGCGGGCGAGCCGCCGGGCATCATCGAGGGGCCGAGCAGGGCGCCCTCCTCGCCGCCCGAGACGCCGGTGCCGACGTAGAGCAGCCCCTTGCTCTCGACGTGGCGCGCGCGGCGGATGGTGTCGGGGAAGTGGCTGTTGCCGCCGTCGATGATGATGTCGCCGGGCTCCAGGTGGGGAATCACCTGCTCGATGAAGTCATCGACCGCCTGTCCCGCCTTGACCAGCAGCATCACCTTGCGCGGCCGTTCCAGCGCCGCGCAGAGTTCGGCCACGCTGTGGCAGCCGATGAACTTCTTGCCGGCGCCTCGTCCGCCGACGAACGCGTCCACTTTCGCCACCGTGCGGTTGAAGACCGCCACCGTGAACCCCTTGCTCTCCATGTTCAGGACGAGATTCTCGCCCATCACCGCCAGACCGATCAATCCAATGTCCGCTTTCATATCGCTCCCTGTAGTCGTCGTGAGTGGTTAGGCGCTAGGCATTAAGCGCTAGGCATGTTTTGAACCCTGAACCCTGACTCCCGCTTACCGCTGAATGCGCGCCGAGCCGCCCTTGGCCAGCGCCTTGACCTGCTCCAGCGTCGCCATGGTGGTGTCGCCGGGGAAGGTGGTCAGCAGCGCGCCGCCTCGTCGGCGGAGAGGCCGCTCATCAGGCCGTAGAAAAAGCCTGCCGCATAGCCGTCGCCGCCGCCGACGCGGTCGTACACGTCGAGCTCGCAGACGGGGGCCTGCACCACCTCGCCGTTCACCCAGGCCACGGCGCTCCAGCTGTGGCGGTTGGTCGAGTGGACCTCGCGCAGCGTGGTGGCGACCACCTTGATGTGCGGGTGCTTGGCGATCACCTTGTCGATCATGCCGAGGAAGGCGGAGGGGTCGAGCTTCGACTTTGCCGCGGCATCGGGACCCGGGATGCCCAGTCCGAGCTGCAGGTCCTCCTCGTTGCCGACGAGGACGTCGACGTGGCGCAGGATCGGATCGAGCACCTCGACCGCCCGCTGGTTGCCGCCGAGGATGTTCCACAGCTTGGCGCGGTAGTTGAGGTCGAAGGAGACCACGGCCCCGGCCGCCTTGGCCGCGGCCATGCCGTCGGCGATCACCTCGGGGGTGCTCTTGGAGAGCGCCGCGAAGATGCCGCCGCTGTGGAACCAGCGGACGCCGCCGGCGAAGATCTTTTTCCAGTCGAAGTCGCCCGGCTTGAGCTGCGCCGCCGCCTCGTTGCAGCGGTTGTAGAAGACCAC
>CAYVKQ010000633.1:0-1546 GCA_964451945.1 uncultured Lentisphaerales bacterium | reverse complement strand
TCGTCTGCACCATGTATCCGCCGGGCCTCTCGCTGCTGCTGCTGCCCGGTGTGCTAACCGGGGTCCCCTGGCTGATGATCCCGTTGACCGGCGGCCTGCTGGTGGCGGCGACAATCGCGCTGGGCGCCGAGCTGGCCGGCGAGCGGGCGGGGCGGCTGGCGGGGCTTTTCATGCTCGGCTCGCCATTCATTGGCATCCTCTCCGGCACGCACCTCTCGCACGTTCCGACGGCCGGGCTGCTGGCCGTCTGCTGGCTGGCTGCTGCGCGCCTGTTGCGCACGGGTTTGACACGCCACGGGGTGATGGCGGGCGCCGCCTGGGGCGCCGCCTGCCTCTTCCGTCCGCTGACGGCGCTGGTGGTGGGCGGCGTCATCGCCCTGGGCGTGGCGGTGCAGTGGCGGCGCGCACTGACCGCCTGGCGCGGCGTGCTGGCGGCGCTGTTGCTGGCCATGGCCGGGGTGGGACTCCTGGCGGTCTGGCAGCACGCGACCGTCGGCGATGCGCTGACGCCGGGGCATGTCATCGGCATGCGCCGCAACGGCCGCATGGGTTTTGTGCGCTTCACCGACACGCGCGCCCACACGCCGGCGATCGCCTGGGATCACACCCTGGCCCGCATGCGTGCGGTCAACGACCGCCTGCTGGGCTGGCCGCTGCCTGCCTTGGCGCTGGTGCTCTGGCCCTTCCTTTTCCGGCGCGCGCGCGCGACCGACCTCTGGCTGCTGGCCGGCTGGCTCGCCCTGCTGGCCACCTACGCCTTCTACTGGTACTACGAGGAGTACTGGCCGGCACGCTACACGACGGCCGGCATCCCGCTGCTGCTGATCCTGGCGGCGCGGGGGTGGGATCTGCTGCGCACGGCAGCGGGCGTCGCCGGTCCGGCGGCGCGCCTGGCGCCTCCCGTGGCGCGCGCCGCGCTCGCGGTCGGGCTGGCCTATGCCGTGCTGGTCGCCTGGCCCTGGGAGTGGAAACGGCTTGGCTGCCATCCCGGCGACATGGAGCATGTGCTGCCGCAGGCCTTGAAAGCCTTCAAGATCGAACGCGGCATCGTTTTCATGCGATACAAGGGGCGCATTCTGACACGCGGCGACGCCTTCAACGACTTTTACGCCGCCGGCTTCATCCGCAACGCGCTCAACATGGACGGTCCGCTGGTCTTTGCACGCAACCAGCGCCGGGACAACGAACTGCTGATGCGCGATCTCTCCCGCGGCCCCTTCTATCTCTACACCTTCCACCGCGCCACTCACCAGGCCACCGTGGATCAATATGTGCGCGAGGGCGATTCCTGGCAGCTCAAGCGGCTCGGCCAGTATCCCTCTAACATTAGCCGTCGGGCGGGAACTGCGTGCCGCCGCGAGTGATCTCTGCGCGCCATGCGCCTGAACCCGCACCCCCCAGAAACTGACCCATTACTCAGCAATTCTCCATCGTCACGCGCCGGCCGTTCCCCGGGCGCGCGCGGCCGCACGCAGCGTGTCGAGCACGTCCGCCATCGCCGCGCGGTCGATGCGGTTGACCTCGACGCGCGCGCCGATGCCGCGCG
>CAYVKQ010000632.1:0-1552 GCA_964451945.1 uncultured Lentisphaerales bacterium | reverse complement strand
CCCGCAGTAAACTGTACCCGGCGCGCCGGAAATTGTTCCGCCGGATAATGAATAGCCGCCGCGGCACTCCACCGCGCCCGCGAAGTCGGCATGCGTCGCACCGGCGCCGGTCAGGTGGAAGGCCATGCGTCCGCCGCCGCCGTTCCAGCCGTACTTGGCCTCGCCGCCGTTGGCGAGAAAAGTCCCCGTGCCGGTGAGCTTGGCCGTCCGCACGAGAATGCTCCCGCCCGCCCCGGAATAATAAGTAAATTGTTCGGCGGTGTAAGCCGAACCCGAAACGTCGAGCGTGCCGTTCATATCGAATGTTCCGGTGAAAATGAGTTTCACAGCTCCCCCGCCGGTCTGGGAGTCATGAGTGGCGTGGCCGGTGGCGGCTCCGGAACCGATGTTCGTCGGGAAGAGATATGAACCAACGCAGGCGTAAAGGCCCTTGGACCCGCGCCCGCCATGGGAGGAACCGTCGAGGTCGCCGTGCCCCGGACCCTCACCCCGGGCGTAGCCCTTGCCCCTCGCGTCGATCTTGCCAGCGGCGGCGACAAAGCCGTTGCCGCCGATTGCGAGATCAACCTTGTAGAGCTCGCCGGTGGTGTTGGCGGCATGGGTGAGAATGCCGCCTGAGAGGACCGAGAGGTTGTTGGAGATCGTACCCGACACGTTCCACTCAACTGTGCCGCCGTTCTCGACGACGAGCGACCCTCCGACGGCGAACGCGGCGTTGATGACGAGCGTCGCCCCATCGCCGACGGTGACGTTTCTCACCGCGGTCGCATTGGTGACGACCGCGCTGACGGTCCCCGCAACGAGCACGTCGCTGGAAGCGCCTGGCGCAATACCGCCCTGCCAGTTGCCGTAAAAGCCGAAGTCTGTGCTTTGCGCGCCTGTGAAGCTGAGCCTTGGGTCGGTGAAGGCCCAGTCCACGTTGCCGCCGCCGTCATCACAATCTGAAGGGAAGATCATGACGCCGCCGGAGGCGTCAGATCCGGACACCGTCGCCCCCGAAACCGTCGCCCCGCAGACAACCAGATTCCACGCACCCTCGCCGGAGGACCGCAAAACGACGTTCTTTTCGGCGGTGTCGCCCGACACCTCGAATTCGCCAGCGGTAACAGTCATTCCCGGCGCAAAGGTCACATCGCAAGCCGATGCTCCGTTCCCGATGACGAGCTTCGCGCAATTGAGCGCGTTCGAGAACGCGACGGCGGTTCCGGCGACGGTAACCGTGCCAAAAAGGGAGCCGTTGCAGGTGAAGCTCTGCGCGGAGGCGGCATTCAACGTCAAGCTGCCGTAGGGAAGGTTAAGCGCGCCGGCAACCGTGGTGTCGCCGCCGAATGCAAGAGCCTGCCCAGAGGACGCGGTGAGCGTGCCGCCGATTTCCGCCGCGCCGGTCACGGCGAGGTCGTAGACGCCACACGCCAGCGACGCGCCTGGATCGAGATGAAGTTCCGCCACCTGTGTGACAGCGCCGAGCACCGGCATGTTGGCGCACCCGGCAGGAATCGTCACCTTGTCGCCCGTGATCGGCGCGCGCGCTTTGTCCCAGTTCCCCGGTTCG
>CAYVKQ010000631.1:0-1559 GCA_964451945.1 uncultured Lentisphaerales bacterium | reverse complement strand
AACGGGTAGATCAGCATCGGTATCCCGGTTGCTGCATCTACTTGTTGAACCGTCTCCATTACCATGTGGAATTTTCATCCGGCGGGGGCGTGCCGGTACGGGGCGATTTCCGCCGTCGATTGCAATTGTGGCGCGCGGGTTGGCCGCTGGCAAGCAGTTTCGGCAGCAGTTTCGGCGTGCGGCGCGGCCGGAAAGGGCGCCCGGGGCGTCCGGCGCGGGGCCGGGGGGGCGCGGGGCGGCAGACCTCCGGCCTGCGCGCGGGTGCGGCGTGCGTTCATGCGGCCCTCCGGCGTTGCTCCGCGCGGTAGCGGTCCGGCGGGGACTGGCCGCCGCGGATCAGGACGCGCACCTGTAGCGGCCGTCCGCACACAGGGCAGACGGGCGGGGGCGCATCCGGAAACCCGCGGGCGGGCGCGGCGGGGGGGCTTCCGGGCGCCGCCGGCGGCGCGGGCGCCCGGGCGAAGCGCGCGCGGGCGGCGGCGAGCCGCGCCTTCGCGGCGGGGTGGTAGAGGCCGTAGAGCCGGCTGGTGTGCAGGCGCGGCTCGGGCATGTGCAGCAGCAGGCGGCGCACGCACTCGGCGCCGTCCAGCTCGAACTCCCGGGACGCGCGCTTCTCCGGGTGGCGGTGCGCGATGCGGACCGTGCGGCCGTCGTAGGAGAGAACGCGCCGCTCGGACAGCGGGCCGCGCTTGAGGTAGGCCCCCACGTAGCGGATGACGCGCCCGGCCCCGGCGTACGGCGGCTGCACGCGCACGTTCCACTTGCGCAGGCCCTGCCGGTCCGCCTCGCGCGCCCACCGCGCCGCGTCCGTGCCCGGCGGGCAGGCCAGCGTGCCGTCCGCCAAAGCTTCGAGGATGAAGGCGCGCATCTTGCCCCGGAACAGCGCCATGGCCGCCCGGGCGCAGATCACGAACGACTGCCCGGGCTCCCGCCAGACGCCCCGCGCGTCGACGCCGCCCGCCGTCACCAGCGCGTGGATGTGCGGGTGGCGCTGCAGCAGGTCGCCCCAGCTCTGGAACACCGCCAGCATGCCCGGCAGCGCCCCGCACCAGCGCGGGTCGGCCATCAGCGCCCGCACCGTCTCCCAGCACGCGCGGAACATCAGGTTCGTGAACGCCGCGCGGTTGAAGGCCCACAACGCCCCGAACGCGTCGGGCACCGTCCAGACCGTGTGCACGTGCGCGCACGCCGGAACCTGGGCCTCGCGCCGTTCGATCCAGCGCCGCGTCGCCGTCCCGCCGCACTGCGGGCACCCGCGGTGACGGCAACTGTTGAACTCCTCTTTCCCGCCGTGCCCGTCCGGACACTCGCGCACGTGCGCGCCCTGCGCCGCCGTGCGGCAGGTCGCCACGCACCACGCCCCGCGCCACTCCCGCTCGCCCAGACCGGCCGCGCCCCGCTCCGCAAGCACCGCCGGCAGGTGGTCGGCGAACACCTTCCGGATCACGCCGCGCATTCCCCCCTCCGCCGCAAACAGCCCTTCCGCACACGCGGACGCACTCCGCACGCCCCGGCGCGTCCGCCTATTCTTCCCTTATTTTTCTTTCTTCTAGTTCAAC
>CAYVKQ010000630.1:0-1560 GCA_964451945.1 uncultured Lentisphaerales bacterium | reverse complement strand
CAACGGCGCTGTCATGGCCGATCTCTGCGCGGAAATCGAAGTCGGCTCGCTGACCATCGGTCCGGACGCCACGTTGACGTTCAAGCGAACCGACACGGCATTCTCCACCTTCACCAAGCTGCTGTCCGAAGCCGTCGAGGAGGATTTCCGTCCAACCGCGCTCAAGGTGAACGGGGATCTGACCGTTTTCGGCTCCCTCGCGATGGGTGCCTCGCGCTACTCGGCTTCGCAGTTCGACCTCGCGGTGGGGGGCAGCCTGCAGGTGATGCCAAGCGGCCAGGCCACGCTCTACGCCGGCTATGACGCGGTCTCGTACAGGGCGCCCGCCAGCTGGAAACGCGGCGGAGGGCGGGTCTCGGTCGGTGGCGAACTCTCCATCGCCACCAATGCGGTGGTGAAAGCCTACGCCGAAGGCATCTGGGGGGCGACGACCGTCTTCAAGGTCGGTTCCATGACGATCGCCGCCGGCGGCCGGCTGGATGCCGAGGCGGCCGGCTGGACCTTCACCTACATCAGCGCCGTGCTGTACTGCGGATCGCCGCAGAAGGCGTACAATTTCGGCTCCGGGACCGGCGGCTACCAGGGCGGCACCTACGGCGGCTGGGGCGGCTACTCCGACACCCACAACCCATGCGAGATCTCCTACGGCGAGGCGTATGCGCCGTTCATGCCCGGTTCGCCCGGCATGAGCACGACGGCTCACTGGGGCGGCGGCGCGTTGACCGTGTTTGCGAAGGGAACGATCCGGATCTTCGGCACGGTCAACGCCAACGGTGCGAACCAGACCGGGTACGGCGCCGGTTCGGGCGGCAGCGTGTGGCTCGTCGGCACGCTCGTCAGGACTTCTTCCTCCACCTCGATCACGGCCAAGGGCGGCACGCAGACAACGAACAACAACTCCGGGGCGGGGGGCGGCGGACGCATCTGCATCGCCGCGGGACTCAAGGAAGGCGAAATCGACGACCTGTACGCCCTGGGCACCTGCGATGGAATTGTCAAGGGCAGGATCACCGTCACCGATCTCACGGACGGCGGCGACCACGCGGCGCTCTTCTCCGGCACGATCTCGGCGCAAGGCGGCGTGAACGAGCGGACGTACCTTCCGCGCCGCTACTCCGGCACGGAGGGCACTGCCGTCTGGCTGACCGGACCGGCGGCGGGCACGTTGATCATCCTCCGTTGACGGATCGCGCGCGAGGCAAGCGAAACGACGCTGCTGTGGTTTGCTCCGCTTCCATGGGAGTGGGACATGGAACCGGAACGGGACGGGATTGATATCTAGTAAAAATGCTCGGCATGGCGCACGATTTGCCTGTGCTGGCGCATCCGCCGGGTGCAGGCCGGTAGAACGGGACGTACCGGACCGTTCCCCTTCGTCTGCGCGGTCCGATACGTCCCGCGCGACCGGTGCCGGCACCTATGCCGACTATGATTCCGCACATTCCCCCACACCCCCACACTCCCCAGACTCCCACACGCATCTTCACTCCGCCTCGGCGACGATGGCCCCCGTCGGGCAGTTCTCGGCGGCGTCGCGCAGCAGGCCGGCCGGCAGTTCCT
>CAYVKQ010000629.1:0-1563 GCA_964451945.1 uncultured Lentisphaerales bacterium | reverse complement strand
CCTTCCACGACACCCCGTATTTGAGCCCCATTTCGCTGTAGAGGGCCTTCACCCGTCGCCCCTCCATCCCTCGCAACTCCTTAAGCTCGATGGTCGAGACGTCGACATCCGGAAACCGCATGGAGAACATGCGTCGGGCCACCACGTCGCGGCGGCGGGGAGACGAGGCGATGGCGGCCTGCTTGCGGGCATGCTCGTTGTCGTGAGTGGGCGCGACGCCAAAGGCATAGAAGCGCAGACCGTCGGCGCCCACCCAGCAGACCGGCGTGTCGCTGTCGGCACAGGCCTTCATGGCCGCGTGGGTGACAGTCGTGCCGGGGCCCAGCATCAGCACGCTGAGAGAGGCCACCGGCAGCCGCAGCACCGTGCGGTCGGCGCCGATCCACTTGACGCTGGCGTCGTCCACCTCGACGCGGCCATGCTCGAGGTAGAGCGGCGTCCAGCGTTCGCGCACCGGTGGCAGAGTCTCGATCGGCGGTTTCTCGAAAACCGGCATCCTCTCACTCCCCGCCGACAGTGATGCGCCGCGGGGCGAAGCGCCTCGCGTTCGGAGAGAAGTCGAGCGGCCGATCCATGAGCGTGTCGCTGCCCTCCTCGAAGCTTGCGGCCTCGCGGATCGTCCGCACCGGCTGCAGCCCACCCGCGGCAGCCTGCAAGGCGGCCAGCGCCGCCGCTTCGTCGGCATGGACGCCCTCGAAGACGCGAGCCGCCGGTATGCAGGCCTTGCGGCCAAGCCAGACGCCCCAGATGGGATCCTCCAGATGGCGCGCCAGGCGACTGACGAGAGTCTCCTCCCCGCCGACCACCACCCCGAAGCGCGATGCTTCGAGATACTCGCGCCAGGTCTGGACCGTGCTGCCAGTGCCCCCAGATGCCTTCCGGCTGATCTTGAACGGGTCGCGCTTGGGATCGTAGCCGCCGCCGACGGTGTGGTAGTCGATCAGCCGTGTCCCCAGCGTGAAGGCATAGACGTTTACCTCCAACGCCTCGTCGAGACGCCGCAGCGCCTCGACATCGGTGCGGTCGATGCCGGACGCGGCGCAGAGCAGACCGATCACGCCGCTCCGGGTGGGATGCGCAAGCGAAGTCCGGCGGTCGAATTTGCTCGCGTAGCCCCAGCTTTGCAGCGGCGCATCGAAGTATAGCGCCAGGCAGGAGCGATCAGTCATGACAGCTTCTCCACAAGCCTGCCGATCAAAACATCCAGCTGCTCGGGCGGCAGTTCGGCCTCGTCCGCCTTCAGGCTGTAGAGCTTTTTGATCTGTGCCCAATGGTTCTTAAGCGCCAGCTCCGAAGCTTGCGCATAGCCTTCGCCCGTGGCCGCCACCGGCTTTTCGAAGGCGTTGACCAGCGAGATCGGCTGGCCTGCGCGTTTCAGACCCAGCACGTAGGTCGGCGGGTTGAAGCCGAACATGCTGTTCTTGCGCGCCTGGGGCACCGCCAGGACAGCGGCGCGCATGAAAGCCGTGACGACCTGCTTCAACTCGTCATGAGTGAAATGTCCGAGATGAGCCGCGTCACGAAGCAGGTCGAGATTGAGTCCGACATAGCGGTAATAGCAGG
>CAYVKQ010000628.1:0-1564 GCA_964451945.1 uncultured Lentisphaerales bacterium | reverse complement strand
CGCCCCGCGACGCAAGCCGTCAGGCGCAGCGTCCGGGGGGTTTTGCAAGAGCCTCCCATGTATACACGCGGTTTGAATGACAAGGTGGCGGACGCGCTGGCGGATACGCCGGTCGTGCTCGTGAATGGCGCGCGCCAGAGCGGCAAGACGACGCTGGTGCAGAAGATGGTCGGCGACCATCCGGGGGCTATCCCGAGGCGCTCGCACGTACCCATCCGGCCCGGCGCGCGGCCTGGTTCGGCGCCTACCTGACCGCGATCCTGCAACGGGATGTGCGTGACCTGGCGAATATCGAGGGGCTGACGGAGATGCCGCGGTTGCTGTCGCTGCTGGCCACCCGCACGGCCAACCTCCTCAACGTCGCCGAACTCTCCCGCGACGCGGGCATTCCGCATAACACGCTGAAGCGCTACCTCGCTCTCTTGCAGGCCACGTTCCTGATCCGGCTGTTGCCGGCGTGGTCGCGCAATCCCGGAAAGCGTTTCACAAAGGCGCCCAAAGTGCATGTGAACGACACGGGGCTGGCCAGTCACCTGCTGGGGATCGACGCCGCCCGGTTGGCCGGTCATCCCGCCCACTGCGGGCGGTTGGTCGAGACGTTCGTGGTGGACGAACTCCTGCGGCAGGCAACCTGGTCGCCGTTTCCCGTGCGGGCCTCGCATTTCCGACTGGCGAGCGGTCCGGAAGTGGACCTTGTGCTGGAAGACGGACTGGGACGCGTTGCAGGCGTGGAGGTGAAGGCCGCGGCCACGATGCGCGAAGACGACATGAAAGGACTCAAGGCTCTCGCCGCGCTGAGCGGCGGCGCCTGGGCGGGCGGGGTCGTCTTCTACGGTGGCGACACTCCCTTGCCGTTCGGGCCGGCTTTGCAGGCATGGCCGATCTCTTTGCTCTGGACAGGGGACAGGGGGGCGCCCGTTCCGCCGGATGCGGAGCGCCAACGGCCCTGAACTCTCATCTTTGCGCCATGCGGGCGGCGTGCTATGATGTGGCGATTTTTTTTGGACACAACCTATGCAACCCTATCGCACACATACCTGCAGCGAACTGCGCGAAACGCACGCCGGCCAGACGGTCAAACTCTCCGGCTGGGTGTTTCGCAAGCGCGACCACGGCGGCATTCTCTTCATCGACCTGCGCGACCACTACGGCCGCACGCAGCTGGTCGTCCACCCCAGCCGCCCCTTCTTCGACGTCTGCTCCCGGCTGCGCCTGGAGAGCGTGGTGACGGTCGAGGGAAAAGTCACGCTGCGCGAGCCGGAGACCATCAACCCTGACATCCCGACCGGCCGCGTCGAGGTCGTCGTCGACGCCTGTACCGTCGAGTCGGCGGCCGAGGCGACCCCGATCTACCTCGCCGGCGACGAGGAAATCGCCGAGGAACTGCGGCTGAAGTACCGCTTCCTCGATCTGCGGCGGGAATCGCTGCACGCCAACATCCTCCTCCGCTCGCGGGTGATCGCCCACCTGCGGCAGCAGATGACGGCCAGGGGCTTCAACGAGTACCAGACGCCGATCCTCACCTGCAGCTCGCCCGAGGGGGCGCGCGACTACCTGGTGCCGA
>CAYVKQ010000627.1:0-1568 GCA_964451945.1 uncultured Lentisphaerales bacterium | reverse complement strand
CGTTGCGCTTGTCCTTGACGCGCGTGGCCACGGTCTGCCAGGTGGTGACGAAGACATCGCCGCGGCGGCTGCCCGCGGCGACGCGGTCGTCCGCCAGCTCGCGCAGGCGCAGCCCGTGGAACTGCTCGCGCAGGAAGGCGGCGGACTGGCCGACCACGCCTTTGAACGGCGCGAACCAGAACCACACGACATCCTCGGTCCGGGTGAAGCGCTCGACGATGCTCCCGGCCATGAGCGTCTTGCCGGAACCGGTCGCAGCCTCGATGAGCAGGTAGCCGTTGTGGTTCACCACCGTCGCGCGGTCGGCGGCGCTCGACCCGGCGGCATCGAGCAGCCTCCGGGCCGCGTCGAACAGCGCGACGCCGCTGCCGACCGCCTCTTCCTGGAACCCGCGCAGGGACTGGATGCTCATGCGCACACCCCTTTCATGCCGAAGCGCCGGGCCAGGCTTTCGGGGATCGCCTCGTGCTGGACGTGCGCGGCGCGGATATGCTGGCGCAGCGCCTCGGGTTGCCACGAGTAGAGGGTGACCGCGGCGCAGTCCGCGACGGCTTTGCGCAACGCGGGCAGGAGCGCGGCGGAGAAGCGCGGCACGTAGGCCAGCGCCGCCTCGCCGTCGCCCGCCCACGAGAAGCCGTCGGGCGCGAACGGCGCGAGCGTGTCGCGGTGGATCATCTGCAGGGCGGTCCAGACCTGCTCGTGCGCGATGTCGAGCAGCCGGCCGGGAGCGATGCGGCGGCAGCGGAGATAGGCAAAACCGCCGCCGAGGCCGGGCTGGTCGGCGAAGCCCTCGATCACGCGGCCGACGCGCCTGGCGCACACGTCGCGGCAGAGGTTCTTGTCGGGCGCGTCGGCGCTCGCCTCGGCATTGGAGACGAGGATGAAGCGGCGGTTGCCGCCATCCTCGGCATTGAGCTTCAGCACGGCGTGTCCGGTGGTGCCGGAACCGGCGAAGAAATCGAGCACGATGTCGTCAGGGCCGGTGGCGATGCGCAGGATGCGTTCGATCAGCCCTGTGGGCTTGGGCGTGGAGAAGGCGCGGGCGTCTTCCGGAAGGAGCGCCATGAGTTCTTTCTTGGCCGTGTCGTTGTGGCCCACTTCATCGAACGTCCACCAAGTGTTCGGCACCACGCCGTCGCCGTGCCGCAGCATGTGCTTGTAACGCTTGAACGCGGGCACTTTGCCTTTGCCGTCCTTGCCCCAGTAAATCAGATCCGCTTCTTCGTTTCGCTGGTGTTCCTCTCTTGAGTAAGACCAGACCCGCGTGCGTTTGGGCCAGATCTCCTTCTTCGTATTCGGATTAGTGATCGGGTAATACAGATTCGGGCGTTCTTCGGCGCTTTTGTTGCAGGTGTAGTTGTCCGGTCGGAAAATTCCCTTCTCGTCTTCGTATCGATACTGCCGGTCTTTCTCCTCACCGCGATGCAGGAGGTTGCGCTGCCACATCTCCGAGAGGCGGAAGGCGAGCACGTATTCGTGCATGGGCGCGATGGTCTTGTGGTCGTTGGCGGAGGAGTAGCGTTTCTGCCAGATGCAGGTGGCGACAAAGGCGTTCGGGCCGAAGACCT
>CAYVKQ010000626.1:0-1574 GCA_964451945.1 uncultured Lentisphaerales bacterium | reverse complement strand
CGATCTTGCTCACGCCCAGTACCTTGTCGCGTGCCACATACCCGACGTGGCAGCGCCCGTAGAACGGAAGCATGTGGTGCTCGCACAGGCTGTACACCTCGATGTCGCGTACAATGATCATGTTGTTGGACTGCGACTGGAAGACCGCGCCGTTCAACACCTTGCCCACGGTGCGCGTATAGCCGCTCGTCAGGAAAAGCAACGATTTCGCCACCCGCTGGGGCGTTGCCAACAACCCCTCCCGGGCGGGATCCTCCCCCAGCTCGACCAACAATTGCCGCACCAGCCCGGCGATCCGCGTCTCGCGCTGCGTCTGCCGCTTCATCGCATCCTCCCTCTCCTGCCGACCCCCGGGCGAGGCGGCGGTCCGCTTCAGCCGCGCCGCCCTCCCGCTGTCGGAACGATGAGTACTGTACCACGGTCCGCCGCGGTCTCACACCCCAAAATGGCGGTGTTTTGGTCTTGGCTGCAGACCGATCTGCTGTACAATACAGCGCCACGTTCCGTGAACTTCAAGCGAGGTGACGCATGACGATGACCGTGGATGTGGTTCCGCAGCCGGCTGTGGGGACGGGGGCTTCCCCGTATTGCGCGAACCGCCCTCCCCTGCTCCCGAATCCGCTCGTCAAACTGCCGCTCGGCGCGGTCCGTCCCCGCGGCTGGCTGAAGCACCAGCTCGACCTCATGGCCGATGGAATGACGGGGCGCCTGGCCGAGGTGAGCACGTTTCTGGCGCCAGACAACGGGTGGTTCGGCACCGCCAAGGATGGCTGGGAGGAACAACCCTACTGGTTCCGCGGCTTCTACAGCCTCGCGCGGCTGACCGGCGATCCACGCCTGCTGCAGGAGGCCGCGCGCTGGATCGAGGCGGTTTTCGCCAGTCAGGACGCCGACGGCTATTTCGGCGCGCCGGCCAACAAACGCGTCACCGGCAAGAACGGCCAGACCGTCTGCGATCTCTGGCCGCACATGGTCATGCTCGACGCGGTCATCCGGCATCACGAAGCCACGGACGACGCCCGGGTCATTCCCTTCATGACGCGCTTCTTCGCCTTTTGCCGCGATCTGCCGGACACGCAGTTCTGCCCCGTGTTGCAGAAAGGCTTCGGCGATTGGCGTCCCGAGATCCAGCGTGCCCGGGCGGGCGATATGCTGCCGCACCTCCACTGGCTGTTCAACCGGACGGGCGACGCGTGGCTGCTGCCGCTCGCCACGCGGTTCTACCACGCGATCAACCCGCCGAACAGCGAGTGGCTCGACCACCACGTGATCAACTTCACCCAGCGGTTCGGCTATCCAGGCCTCTACGCCGCGCAGTCCCGGGACGCCCGCCACCTCGGCCTCTCCGAGTACTGGTACGGCCAGCACCTAGGCACGTGGGGCCAGCAGCCGCGCGGCATTTTCGGAGCCGACGAGAACATCCGCCCCGGCTGCGTCGACCCGCGCCAGGGGTTCGAAACCTGCGGCTTCGGCGAGTTTTCCAAGAACTTCAACCTCCTGGGAGAACTGACCGGCCGGACGGTCTACGCGGACCGCGTGGAGGATCTCCTCTTCAATCACTTCCCGGCCAGCAT
>CAYVKQ010000625.1:0-1576 GCA_964451945.1 uncultured Lentisphaerales bacterium | reverse complement strand
ATCGGAGTCCAGGCGGTATGGCCGCGGTTTTTTGGCAGCGCGGCGTGCAGCAGCGTGAAATACTCCCACCACCTTTCGTGCGCCTGCCAGGTCAGACGCTCGACCTCGTCCGGTACGTCATGCAAATCCAGCAGCAACTGCTCCCCGGGACGGAACGTGGCGAGAAGGTCCAGGTTCCCGCCAAGGTCGGTCATGCCGATCTGCACCAGGCCGTCGAAACGGGCATCCGCCGCCCGCATGAGGTCACGCACCCGCCGGAACCACGGATTGGATGCGTTGGCCGACAGGTTCAGATCCTTGGCTTCACGAACTTCATGCGGTTGGAACCAGGTGGTGCCGGCCTCGGCGTTGTTCTGCACGTCGCAGCCCAGAAACGCCGCCAGAACGCCCGCCCCGAAATTGGGCCAGAGGGCCGGAAAGGCGTCCCCCAGGTATCGCTGTCCTTCCAATCTCCACTGCCAGACATCGACGATCTTCTCGATGGGCGTGTCGAGCCCGTAGAAGCTATCGAAGCCATGGAGAGGCAACTCCGGTTGACGCCGGTTCGGCTTGCAGCCATCCACCGTCACGGCGATCAAAGGGCGGTCAAGGTCGCCCGCCCACCATTTGGCGTAACGATCGGCTGTGCGCGCCCATCGGGCGGAATCGAAATGAATATCCATCCGTACCTTTCGTCTTCATGAGGATATCACGGTGAGAGTCAGGGTTCAAACGGGACGCGGGGAAATCGGGAATCGGTCAGCAAGGGATCGGCGATCGGTTGAACACCCATTGATGATGCGTTTACACAACCGAATTGCTTACTCCTCGCACGTACTCGCTCCCGGCTTCCGTGCAAGTTCGAGACTATTCCAGACTGGAAGGCGCCGCCTCGCGCGCACCGTCGGCAAGCTGCACCAGCCCGAACCGGTAGGTCGGGTAATCGGAGAGGTGCGACAGCGTCGGCGACCACACGTCGAACCGCTGCCAGTCGCCCCAGGTCCGCAGGAACTGCAGGCGCAACTGGCGGGCATCGATCGCGTCGCCTTGCAGGACCAGATCCGAAACCGCCAGGCGCGCCTCGATGGTCAGCGTTTCGCCGGCAATCGAGGCCGCGATAGCCGTGGACGCGTCATGGGGATCCCGGCAGGCGAGCGTGCCGTCGGCCGCGATCCGCAGCTCCCGGAAGGCCTCCCAGCGCTGGTCCAGGTTTGTCGCGTACTGCTGCCGGACCGGATCGAGGACGCGCGCCGCCTGCACCCAGAGCTGTTCGTTCGTCAGGGCGGTTCCCGGGCCGGCGCGCAGCGCCGCGCCGACGTAGAGGTTTGTGCCGTCGTGCAGCAGACGGATGGACGTTTCCCGGTCCGACGCTTCGCCCCATTGCCGCTGAGCGAGACGGAAGGACGGGATGTTGCGCCAACCGGGATCGTCGAGGTTGCCGTCGATCTTCGGTGGGGTCCGCGTCGCCAGGCAGGTATAGGCGGCGACCCGGTCGCCCCAGTCCTGGTAGAGGCGGCTCTCGCCGAGGAAATGGCTGTAAACCCGGTCCCGCAGGAAGACGATGCGCCCGAACGCCGCCTCGTCCGGCCGGGCCTCC
>CAYVKQ010000624.1:0-1577 GCA_964451945.1 uncultured Lentisphaerales bacterium | reverse complement strand
ACTAAAACATTACCGGATCGCGTCTGCCCCTGTCAATCTCCGCGACGATGGCTTGCAGCAATTCTAATTTTGGAGGTGTAACCATCGGCGTCGGGGTCGGTATCGGCATCGGTATCGACAAAACAAAGGGAATTTCGACCCCGATTCCGATACCGACCCCGACCCCGAAGACCCAATCGCCTCATAATTAGAATTGCTGGCCCTTACACGCGCCCGTGCGCGGGGGCGCGGACCGACACCGCCTCGTTCGGATCGGCCGCGCCGCCGGGACCGGGCCAGGGGAAGGCGCCCAGCCGGGCCAGCGCGTCGCC
Organism: uncultured Lentisphaerales bacterium; assembly: GCA_964451945.1. Lineage (GTDB taxonomy): Bacteria > Verrucomicrobiota > Kiritimatiellia > RFP12 > JAAYNR01 > JAAYNR01. The sequence continues at coordinate 1,266 of CAYVKQ010000624.1, read as the reverse complement.
CGCCAGGAAAAGCGAGCCGCACACCACCACCGCCCCACCCTCCGCGGACGCCCATGCCCGCGCCTCGTCGAGCGCCGCGCCGATTTCCGCCGGAACCGCCGCCAGCCCGGCGGCGCGCATGCGCGCGCAGACCGTCTCGGCGGACATCGCCCGCGGCGACGGCACCGCCACGCCCCAGGCGCGCGCGAACAGCGGCGCGACAATCTTCAGGAAGCCGGCGGCGTCCTTGTCGTCGCAGAATCCGGCCACCAGCGCCAGCGGCCCCTTCAGCCCCGATTTCTTCAACGCCGCCCGCAGGGCCGCCGCGCAGTCGGGGTTGTGCGCACCGTCGACGATCACCGGCGGCCCGCGCGACGCGAGCTGGAACCGGCCCGGCCAGCAGACGCCCGCCAGCCCGTCGCGGAACGCCTCGTCGGGAAGGCGCAGGCCGAGGGCCTCCTCGGCCGCTTCGAGCGCCGCCACCGCCGTCGCGAGGTTCTCCGCCTGGAAGAGGCCGCCGAGCGGCAGCGTGATCTTTCCCAGCTCGCGCGACGGGGTCGAGACCCGCGCCTCCAGCCCCCCGGGCCGCGCGCGGACCGCCGCGAGCGACACCGCTTCGGCGGCGTCGGTCACGCGGCACCCCAGATCGGCCGCGCGGCGCAGCACCACCACGCGCGCCTCGCCGGGCATGGCGCCGCAGACCACCGGACGGCCCGGTTTGATGATGCCCGCCTTCTCGGCGGCGATCCCGGCCACCGTGTCGCCCAGCCACTGGGTGTGCTCCAGACCGATGCGCGTGATCACCGAAACCAGCGGCGCGACGACGTTGGTCGCGTCGAGACGGCCGCCGAGTCCCGTCTCCAGCGCCACCAGGCGGATCCCCTCGCGGCGGTAGACCTCGAACGCCGCCGCGGTGGCGCACTCGAAAAAGGTCGGTTCGTCGGCGCCCTCCGCGACGACAGCGGCGGCCGCCGTTTCGACCGCGGCGACGGCCGCATCGAGCGCGGCGTCGGCGACGGGGGCGCCGCGGACGAAAATCCGCTCGTTGAACCGCAGGAGGTGGGGCGAGGTGTAGCGTCCGCACGGCAACCCGGCGGCCCGCAGCACGGCGTCGGTCATCGCCGCCACCGACCCCTTGCCGTTCGTCCCCGCGATGTGGACCGGGGCCAGCCCCGACTCGGGATGTCCCAGCCGCGCCGCCAGCGCCGCCATCACCTCCAGCCCCTGGCGCACGCCGAACCGCCGCCGCGCCGCCAACGCCTCCAGATACCTGCAAGCCGTGTTCAT
>CAYVKQ010000623.1:0-1578 GCA_964451945.1 uncultured Lentisphaerales bacterium | reverse complement strand
CAATCTCGCCGCGCTGCAGCCGCGTGACCATCTCGACCACGCAGGCGGGGCCGTCTCCGGGGGGGATCACATGGAAGCCGGCGTCGTCGCCGCGGACGTATCCCCGGACGTCGGGCGTTTCGGCTTCGCGCATGAGCAGCGACACGGGACGTCCGCCGGGGAGCCGCTTCAAGTGGGGAAGGGCGAGCTGCCAGCCGCCGGCGTGGGCCAGCAGCAGCACGAAGCCGCGGGACGCCACGTCGGGACGGGTGCAGAGCGCCGTCAGGGCACCGGTGTCGAAGGCGAACGTGCGCCATCCGGCGTTGTGGGCGTGGCGGTCGATCAGGGTCTTGCCCTGGTTGATGAAGAGGCGGAGGATGGCCAGGCGCCGCCGCGCGGCGCACAGCCCGGGGAAGCGGCGGCGCACGTACGCCTCGGTGGCGGCGACCGCGGCGCGGTCAAAGAGCGCGTAGTAGGGGCAGACCAGGTAGAGGAGGCCGTAGGCGCCGCGCAGTCCCGTCAGGCGCAGCGCCGCGCGGAAGATCCAGAAGCCGGCCGCGTGGCCACGGACGCGCGGCCGGGGCGGGGCCGCCGCGGCGCGCGCGCGCCGGCCGCGGTGCGCCAGTCCGTAGACAAGCAGCCCGAAGAGGAGTGCCAGCGGCGGCGCCAGCACCAGCGCGCCGATGACCCATTCGGCGAGGCAGCCGATCACTTCGCCGCCGCTGCGCGGGAAGCGGGGGATCGGCGTGCCGTGCAGCAGCAGGTGGCCGACGCCGATGCACAATCCCGGCGTGAACGGCGGAATGAAGAGGTTCTGGATCGTCAGCGCCAGGATGCGGTTGAGGTTGAGCTTGGTCGCGACGTAGAGAATCGCGAGCGTGTGGAACCCCGGGATCGGCAGGATGGCGAGGAACGTCCCCACGCCGGCCGAAGCGGCCAGCCCGGAGGGCGTGGCGTTCTCCTGCAACAGCCGTTTCAGGAGGCTCGCCGGGCGCAGCATCCGGCGCCACGGGCCCGGCGACGGCGGGCGCGGCAGCAGGCGGCGCGGCGGCCAGGGCCAGAGACGCCGCGCCACCAGCGTCGCGTGGGTGTGCGTCAGCAGCAGGTTGTCCCACCCCTTGTGGAAGTGGGAGATCCGTTCGCCGGGCGGCGGATACCACGTGGTGACCGGAACTTCGGCGAGGGGGAGGCCGGCCCAGAGGGCGCGGACCAGGATTTCGATTTCAAAGTCGTAGCGTTTGCCGGAGAGCGGCAGTTGCGCCGCCAGCGCCACCGGGTAGGCGCGGTAGCCGCACTGGGTGTCGGCGCAGGCCGCGCCCGTTTCGAGCGCGACCCAGAAGTTGGAGAAGGCGCGCCCGAAGCGGCTCGACCGCGGCACGTGGGGCGCCGCGAAGTCGCGCACGCCGAGCACCACCGCCGTTGGTTCGCGGCGGATGGCGTCGAGAAAGCGGGGGAGGTCGGCCGGCGCGTGCTGGCCGTCGGCGTCGAGGGTGACGAGGTGGCTGAAGCCGCCGGCGCGCGCGGCGTCGAGCGCGGTGCGCAGGGCCGCGCCCTTGCCGCGGTTGGCGCCGTGCCGGATCACGTTCACCGGCTCGCCCG
>CAYVKQ010000622.1:0-1580 GCA_964451945.1 uncultured Lentisphaerales bacterium | reverse complement strand
TGGTTGTGCTCCGGGCAGTCGAACATGGAGATGGCGTTTCGCAACTGGGGGAAGCGTCCCGACGGCGGCACCTACGAGGTGCAGGGTTTTGACGAGGCGAAGGCCTACGCCGCCAGGCGTCCCGGGATGGTCCGCTACTGCAAGGTGCCTGCCGAAAAGAGCGATTCCCCGCAGGACGACGCCAACTGCAAGCCCTGGGTCGCCTGCACGGCGGAGCATCTCGACGACGTGGCTGCGGTTCCCTTCTTCTTCGCGATGCAGACCCAGGGCTATCTGGAGACCCTGGCGAGGACGGGCGTCCCCATCGGCGTGGTGAACGCGAGCTGGGGCGGCGTTTCGATCAGCATGTTCGCGCCCGGCATCGGCACGGACAACCCCTGGTGGTGGTCCGGCGGCAGCGCCCAGGCCTACAACCGGATGATCGCGCCGCTCACGCCGTTCTCCTTCAAGGGTGTTTTGTGGTATCAGGGCTGCGCCAACGGCTGGACTGGCGATTACCAGAACTACACCCAGAAGATGAAGGGGCTGGTCGCCGCCTGGCGCAAGGCCTTCGGCGACGAGACCCTTCCGTTCTACTACGTCCAGCTCGCCGGCTTCAAGCCGCTCTCGGAGGCGAAGGGCGGCGCGGCGGGCGACGTCGATCCCATGCTGGGCGACCGCTGGTCCCGCCTGCGCGAGGCGCAGCGCCGCGCGATGGCGCAGATACCGAACAGCTTCATGGCCGTGGCGGCCGACATCGGCGACCCAGCGGACATCCATCCCACGAACAAGTTCGATGTCGGCGACCGGCTGGCGCGCATCGCCGCCGTGAAGACCTACGGGGTTCCGGAGGCCAAACTCGCCTTCACGGGGCCGCTCTACAAGGGCATGAAGGTGCAGGACGGCAAGATCGTCGTCGAATTCGACCACGCCGGATCCGGGCTCATGGTCGGCGAGAAGAAGGGCAGGAAGCCCGCCGTGCCCGCGGCCGGGGCGGATCTCAAGTATTTCATGATCGCAGGAGCCGACAAAAAGTTCCATCCGGCGAAGGCGGTCATCAAAGGCGCCACGGTCGTCGTCTCCTCACCCGAGGCTCCCGCTCCGGCGGCCGTTCGCTACGCCTCCCAGTCCATGGTCGAGGGGTGCAACCTCTACGGCGTGAACGGGCTTCCCGCGGCGCCGTTCCGAACGGACGACTGGGGATGGTAGACAACGGCAATGGAATTTGACATTGGAAAGAGGCGCTTGCACCCCCCCCCGGTCGCTGCGCCAACCTGCGCATGCAAGCATCTACCTTGGCCTGTCGGCGCAGCGACCGGGGGGTTTTGCAGGATTTTTGGCTGCCGCGGCGGATTCCGAGCGAGACAAGCGGCCCGGCCCAGGCTTTCAGTCCGGTGCCGGGCTGTTTTGGGGCGGACTCCACCATCACCGTCCTGTCGCCGGCGGTTTCCGGGGAACCGGCGTCCGGCCTGGAAAGGTCAGACGAACCTCTTGAGCATCTGCTCGGCGGCGATCACCACCAGTCCGAAGGCGAGGTGGGCGGCGACCTTGGCCGGGCCGCGCACGCGGACATGCCGTCCGCCGTGCTCCTCGTGCAGATG
>CAYVKQ010000621.1:0-1581 GCA_964451945.1 uncultured Lentisphaerales bacterium | reverse complement strand
CCGCCCGCGCCGCCCTGGCCGCCGCCGAAGCCGCCCCCGCCGCCGCGCCCGACGCCGCCCTGGCCGCCGCGCCCGACGCGCCCGACGCCGCGGGACTCCGCCGGCAAATCGACAGTCTCCTCCGGGATCTCGAAATCGTCACGCGCGCCTCCAGCGACGCCTCCAAGGCCGCGCAGCAGGCTGAAGAGCAGCGCACGGCAGCGCATACCGCGGATGTCAATCGGCAGGAGCGGGCCGACGAGGCCCTCAAGAAGAAGCGGTCCGATGCCGCGGACGATGAGGCATCAGTCAAGGCTTCCACCCGTGAGAAGCTCGACGCCATCACCGTCGCGGCCCCCCGCGCCGCCACGTCCGGCGGCGCCGCCGGGTTGATCATGGGCCGCCAGATCGACAATGCCGCCCGCCTCCAAGAGCAGCGCGAGGCCAGACGCGACGCTATCCTCAAGGAGGAGGTTGTGCTGCTGTCAAAGATCGCGGAAAGATTGGAGGAATAATGGCAGCCCCCGTCATCCTCGGCGCTTCAGGCTGGCAGACACTCTTCGACTACGGCGTCTCCGGCGGCCAGCGCGTCCGCGTAACCATGGGGCCGGCCGCGACCATCGACGACCAGGTCGCCGCCCTCAAGACCGCCTACGCCGTGGAGTCGTTCGACGTGTCCGTCTCCCCCGGCAGCGCCGCGGCCACCGTCCGCATCACCTACGGCGCGTCCGGCACACTCCCCGCCGGCGAGCGCCGCTGGCCCGTCTATTCCCTCTACCCCGCCATGGTCAGCGTCGACCTCAAGGCCCACCCGGAGCTGGACACCATCGCCGCCGACATGCCAAAGATCGACGACCTCGTCGCCAAGGGCGAAATCGACGCCATCAAAACAACCTACGCCGCAAACGCCCTGGCTCTCAAATACGCCCGGCTGGTATTGGCCGGTGTCACGACCTACGAGGCGCCATCCCACATCCTGGCCGTCACGCGCTACTACAGCAGCGCTCCAAGCATCGCCAGCGACTACGCCGCCATCAACACGGTCTTCGCCTGGGGATCCATCAAGACCGACGGCAAGTCCATTCCCGCCAGTATATCCGAGCCCAAGTACGTCGATGCCGACGGCACCGCCCACGGCTACGAATGGCGCCTGGTCTCCGTCGCGCCCGTGATCCAGCGCGGCGCGGAAAACACCGTGCAATGGCAGTTCCAGGCCCAGCAAAGATGCGCGAAATGGCTCTATAGAGGCGGCACCTGGGAGCCGGAAAGCCTGTGAGGATCATCGACCATGTCCGCGGCTACCGTTCCGCCGCCATCAACGCCCTGATCGACGCCGTCCGAGCCCAGCGCATCGTCCCCGGCCCCGGCCTGCGCGCCACGGAAACCCCCGGCGGCACCGCGCTGACCCTTGCCAGGTCCAGATGGCCCGGCGACGCATCCCGCTTCCGCCTGCGCTGCACCCTCTCCAGAACTACGCTGACCGTCTCCGCCGGCTCCGTCCGCTTCCACGGCGTCGGCACCGCGGCTGTCGCGGAGACATCCATAGAGTGCGCGATGTCGCCCATGTGGGTCTACGTCAAGGTGGCCCGCGAGTCCCTGGTG
>CAYVKQ010000620.1:0-1586 GCA_964451945.1 uncultured Lentisphaerales bacterium | reverse complement strand
CGCGTGTCCGTCACCTCGGCGGCCTTCTCGCCGCTGAGCGCCCGTTCCACCGCCTTGATTTGATCCGGCGTCGCCGCCAGGATGCGCCCGATCAGTTCTTCTTTACCCATACGTATCCCTTCTGACGCACTCGGTCCGTACACCCTGTTGTGTCTGCAACGTTGCGTCATACAACGAACGGTATCAACAGAAAAACCGCCACACAGCGCACACATTTGGACGTTCCGCATGGGGTAGAACAGGATGCAAGTGTCTCGGCTCGTAACACTTGCAGCCCGTCAGAAACATTTTTGTCGTTTGCCGGCGGTTCCCGTCACTTGGCGAGCATGGCGGCCAGCCGCTCCCGCTCTTCGCCGGTCAGTCCGGCAACGAAGGCGCCCAGCTTGGCGTCCGCGCCAGCCGGCAGCGCGGGCGGGGTTGGTGCGCCGTTGCCGGTCAGGACGCTCGGCAGTTTGTCGCCCAGCACCGCCCGCAGGTGCTCCGCGCCCGGCTTGAAGTAGTGCCGCAGCACGACCTCGACAGTCTTGTGCCCCGTCACCAGCCGGGCGACCTCCATCGGCACGCCCGCCGACAAGGCCAGCGTTACCCACGTCACCCGCAAAGCGTGCCAGTCCAGAACGGACGCCGACCGGGCCCGGCCCGGCGCCTCAAGCCGGGTCAGCCGCGCCACCCGCGCCTTGGCTCCGCCCCCCGCCGCCATGCCTTTCACCCCGGCGGTCGGCAGGAAGCGGACGCCGAGGGCCTTTTCGGCGGCGTGCAGATCGGCGGAGACACCCGACCGCACCCGCCCGGTCTGCTTCTCAATATCCCGTATCGACGCGCCCCCGGCGTAGCGCCTCGCGGTGTCCGCGATCCGCGCCGCGATGTCCGGCCGGAAACGACCCGCCACGGCCGTTTCGATGTCCGGCAGGCGCTCTGCCAACCCTTCCCGCCCGGCGCAAGGGTCGGCGCGCCCGGCGGGTTCGGCGTCCTCGGTGTCGGGCATGATCGAAGAGACCAGTTTCTTGAACCTCCAGGTCAGCCCGTCGGGATTCGCGTTCACCATCCGCGCCGCCGCGGGGAAGACAAACGTCGCCCCTGCCGCACGGTCGGCGAGCGCCGCCGCGAAGACCTCCCGCAGGGGGCGGAAGATCGGGATCTGGACGCCCGCCCCGGTCTTCGCCGTCTTGACGTTCACGGTGCCCGCCCGCAGGTCAACCGCCTTCCACGGCAAACGGCACACATCGCCCCGGCGCAGCCCGGTACACGCGGCGGTCACGACCAGCGGGAACAGGAAGGGATCGGGCTTCGCCGCCTCGAAAAGCCGGGTCAGCTCTTCGGCGGTGAAGGGGCGGCGGTGCACCGTGTCGCCGTCCTCATCCTCGCCCTTGCGGTTGATCGCGCCCTCGAAGGGGTTGGGGACGCCCGGCGGCAGCAGACGCTTGAACGCCGACCGCAGAAGCTGCGCGGCCTCTTTCGCCGTCTTGCGCGCATAGGTCGCCCGGAGCGTTCCCGTGTATTCGGCGGCCGCCTCCGGGGTCACCTCATGCAGGTAGTCGGCTTTCATCGCCTCGGCGAAACGGGCAAACACGGTGTCTGACCAGGCG
>CAYVKQ010000619.1:0-1598 GCA_964451945.1 uncultured Lentisphaerales bacterium | reverse complement strand
AGTTGAACGACCGCGAGATGACCGAGGACACCTGGCCGGTCGCCGGGAGCCTGGGGCACGTCCGCGAGTTGCTGGCCGAGACGGTGGGGTTCCTCAAGGGCGTCGAGGGCAGCGAGATCGTCAACGCCATGACCAGCAAGAGCCGCTAACCCGAAAGGACCACGACCATGCGCAAGACGCACACCACCGAAACCCACGAATGGCTGATGGCACGCGGACGCGACGGCGTCCGGCGGATCGAGAAGCTGGGTTGGCCCCGGCTCGCCCGCATCTACCGCGCCAACCGCCCGAACAGCCCGATCCGCCGTGCGATCAACGCCGAGTGCCGACGCCTCGGCTACACGCCGCGCGTGATCCTGGGCATCAACGCCTGAACAACAGAAAGGAACGACGCCATGAAGGTCAAACGCATCGAACTCGAAGGACGCGCCGGACGCGTCGCCATCGAACGCGAGGGCGACAACATCCGGATCGACAGCATCATCCGCGACCCCGGCAAGGAACAGGCCTGGCTGACGCGGGTGGTCTCCTCCAAGCAACTCGTCCACGCCGACGCCAGCGAGAACGAACTCTGGAGCCTCGCCCAGATCATCCAGCGCCGGTGCGACGGCGTGCGCGGCACGAACGGTGACATCGACGACTACTACCGCGAGTTGCAGCGGTTCGCAGACTGACAGGAGGACGCCATGAACGAACAGACCATGCAAGACGCGCTGAACGCCCTGATCGCCGACGTGATGCTCTGCATCAATACCGGCGACGAGATCGAGCCGCCCGAGGAACTGGAGGGCGTCGATTCGATCCAGACCTTCGAGGAGGCCGGAGTCCTGACCATGAACAAGGGCCTCGTGCTCCGCATGAAGGACCGCCGCGAGTTCCAGGTGACCATCGTCCAGAGCCGATAGAGGAGCGCCGCCATGAAGACCTACCAGACCACCATCGACGGCCGCCGCAGGCGCGTGACCGTCCCCGAGAACGACGACGCGATGCTCGACGCCATCGCCGCCGAGCTGAGTCCGCAGGCCGTGGCGGTCATCGCCACGCGCAGCAACCGCAGCCGCCAGCCCACGATTTGCCGCGATCTCGATGTCGAACGCCAGGTGCAGTGGTTCGCCGAAAGGCTGATCGAGCGCCTCGGCGGCAAACAGGCGTGCGCCCGGCTCCTGAAGGAGTTGGACGCGTAACAACCCGCCCGGCGCGATGCCGGGCACAACCGAGAGGAGACGACCATGACCACCGACGACGCACGACACACCCCGGGACCGTGGAAGGCCGTGGAGGCCGCCTACAATCCACCGGGCTGGCTCTGGGTCCAGAACGGCCCCGGCGCACTGCTGGCCGACGTTCACCAGAACAAGAACATCGCGTTGGATGCCAGGAACGCGAACGCCCGCCTGATGGCCGCCGCGCCCGAGTTGCTGGAGGCGCTGCAAGAGATCATTACCGCCGCCGATGGCGAGGGGTGGAGCCAGCTCGACGCAGGTTTCACGAAGGCCCGGGCGGCCGTCGCCAAGGCGCTGGGAAACGACTGAGAACGAATTTGGCCGGGGCATGGTGCCGTCGGCCGCAACGAGGAGAGGAGAGACGCGATGAAGAAG
>CAYVKQ010000618.1:0-1601 GCA_964451945.1 uncultured Lentisphaerales bacterium | reverse complement strand
CTCCCAGCCGAGACTGGTCTTCGCCTCCGACGAGGCGGGGTATTTCTTGACCGTTTCGCGGAGAACATTTACGGCAGCAACGTGCTGTCCGCTTATGCTCAGTTCTCTGGCTGTTGCCAGTTCAGCAAATTCAGGCGACAACGTCTTTAGAACGAACTCAGTTTGTTTAAAGAGGATGTCATCGGTTTCAGCGGACACCTTCATATTCTGAAGCTCAATAGCTAGTTCTTTGGCTTTTTCTAGGTTACCAGCCTCTCTTTCTTTCTTGATGTAGTAGTAGAGTGTCCATCCCAGCGCTCCCACCACCCAACGATCTGTTGGGCAAGCAACGTACAGTGGACGAGCAAGCTGTAGCGCTTCGCCAAATCTGCCTTCATTTCGCAAGGCTTTGATCTGTTGTGTTGTTGCTCTAACATCCATGGCCGCAATCTCCTGAGAATGGTTAGTTCATGCCCCCCGATTGTTGCGCAGAATGTATGCTGTCAATGATCTGAAGGAGTCGGTCAGGCAAACCGGTTTCCGGGATAAATGAGGTGAATTGTTGCCTTGCATTGAAATGGTAGTTCACATAGAAGATGTCCCCTCCTGTCTCGAGTGTGCAGCGGCTGTGATACTCAGTCAGGTGTTCAGTGGAGAGCACGCGAATGTTTAGGGATGCGCATCGGGCATGGAGGTCTATGAAGAAAGATCCATGTGGCACCTCAGTTTCGAGTACCGGGGCGAATTGGGGTTCTGTTGTTTGTGTTGTGGCAAGCTGCACGTTCTTTAGTTGTTGTACGGCATCACGCAACGGGTTAATCCATTCGCCCGGGCTGACCCTGTCGAGTAGAACGGAAGTGGTCTTGTGCCTGCCATTGTAATGCACCTTGACTAGACAGGAGCAGGCGTCTTTCGAGACTGCCCACTGGGATAGGTAGGTGCCTGCAGTCAGGCTGTCGATGGAGAAGCCTTCCGGTAAGAGGGCTTTCAGCCGCGTGTAGATCTGCTGGTCTATCGCAGAGGCCATCGATACAAACTCAGGCAATGGGGTAGAGGACAAGGCTTGCGTAACTGGATTGGGGGCGGTCTGGGGCACGGACGGGGAAACGGCAATGGTGACTGGTGGCTTCAAAGGGGTCAGCGAATTGTGGTGCAGGGCGTTTGTCGCGATGACCTTTTGTGACGCACGCGTCAGGGCCGTGTAGCTCCATCTGATCGCCATGGGATCCAGTTTGTTCTGGTGCTGAAAATCGACGTAAACGGTCGGCCACTCGCCGCCTTGAGCCTTGTGGCAGGTGATCGCATAAGCGTGCTTGAGTAGTAGCGCAGTAAAATAGGGATCGGCAATCAATGTCTCGCGGAAGTCAGGATTGTGGGGGTCGAGGTTCGGATAGCGTTTTTTAAAATCGGCATAGAGCGCTTTTGATTGCTCGGAACTCAATTCGGGGTGTTTCGATGACAGGAGTTCTTCGAGATACTTGCAGGTGATGTCATGTTTGATGCCGTCCAAACTTTCGAAACGGATTATTGCATCCCTGAATGTCAGCGTCACTTGGATGTTTTTTCGATGGCCATTTTCGTCCAACCCCGCATTAAGGTAAATAGTTCGAGTCTCCGCCGTG
>CAYVKQ010000617.1:0-1603 GCA_964451945.1 uncultured Lentisphaerales bacterium | reverse complement strand
CTGGTGCCCCGCGGCCATCGCGCGCTCTTCTCCTGGTCCGTCGATGGTCTGGGCCCTGACGGTACGCGCCGTCCGCTCTCCCGCCATCTTGTGCATTCCGGGTACTATTGGTCGGGGCCGCGGTTTTACCATGGCGGCCTGGCGGCACGCGCGGAACAGCGCATCGAGCCGGCGACCGTCTCCGGTGTGGAGATCCGCCTCACGCTGCCCGGGCGGCAGGATTGGAAATGCGTCGAGACCCTGCAGATACTGACCGGCGGCGAGCTGCCGCCACCCATCGACTTCGCCGCGGCCGCGGCCACCGTGAAGTCGGCCGGCGTGGATCGCGTCTTTGCCGACCGCTGGACGGCGAACCAGCTGGCGCGGGAGCTGGGAGGCTCGGTGTGGACCTCGCGCGAGCCGGCACTGACAGGAGAGGATCCGCTCTGGTCCGTCACCGTGCCTGTGGCGGAGACGAGTGGCGTGATCGTCGATCCCGTCGATGCGGCACACACCCGAACCGTGCTGGAACGCGCCGGTATCGCTGCGGATGCGTCGCCGGCGGGCGGGCTGGTGCTTTTCCATCTGCGTGCGCCGCGGGGACGCGGAGACGACGAGCCGGTGCTCGCCTTCTATGCCGGGCAGCTCTTCTGCAACCGGCCGCCCGAGCCGCGCCGTCTCACCGAGCCCTTCGAGGCCTCGTATCTCGGCGGCAAAATCTGCCTGCTGGGGATCTCCCAGTGGCGCGAAACGCGGGGGCCGGTGGCGGAGACGGTGATCGCGCTCGACTGGAGGGTCGCCGTTGGGGGTGTGCCGCAACCGCTGGCGCTCTTCATCCATGGCCTGGACGGGAAGGGACGGATCGCCTTCATGCTCAACGAGCCGCTGACGCTGGACACTGGCTGGGGGCCGGCGCCTTGGGGAAGCGGCTGCACGACGGTGCATACGCTGAGGCCCAGTCCGGAAACGTCGGATGGTGCCTACACGCTGGTGGCGGGTCTCTTCATGCCGGGCTTGCGAACCCGACGCCTCACGCCCGACACGACACGGGAAACCAATGCGCGTCGCCTCGTGCTGCCGCGCCCGCTGACCGTCCAGAGGCAAACGCCACCTTCGCAACACTAGCCCTATCACCCGGCGGAGACTTGATCGCGCGCGCCGGGCGCGGTATGATTCCATCAAATGCCCGACGCCTGCCTATACTGCCCGAAGGGCTCCTGGCCCGCGACACGCTGGACACAACTGGTGCTTTTCGGGCTTGCGCTCGTGCTTCTCGGCGGACTTGCACGTCCGATGCTGGTCTGGTTGCGCTACATTTTGAGCGCGCCGACCCAGGACATGGGTCACGGCTGGGTGGTGCCCCTCTTCAGCCTCTTTCTAGTTTGGCGCCGGCGTCGGGCGCTCGCCGCCGCCGCGGGTCCCCCCGCCCTGGCGGGGGTTCTGCTTTGCCTCCCGCTGCTGGCGATCCTGTGGCTGGGCGAGCGCGGCGACCAGCCGCGGCTAAGCCAGGTCGCGGTCTACGGGCTGCTCTGGACGATGGTGTACGCGTGCTTCGGGCGGCGTTTGGCGCGGCTTCTGTTCTTCCCCGTGGCCTTCCTGGTTTTCACGGTGCCGCTGGGCTTTC
>CAYVKQ010000616.1:0-1620 GCA_964451945.1 uncultured Lentisphaerales bacterium | reverse complement strand
AATCTCGAAGGAGCGTCTCCGGTCCGCATCGGCCGTCTTCCCGTTGCCCTCGGCAATGTTCAACGCTATCGATTGACTGGCGCGCAGCCCTTGGTCACGCGCCGAGCGGTGGTTGCCCGTCAGGCCGTCGGCCTTCTCGTAGACCCAAGCGACGTAACCGATCGCGAGGCGGTAGACGTCAAGCTTCCGTGGTTGCCTCACGTCTGTTCGCGGGAGGCATCGCGGCGGTTGCGGAAGAAAGCCTGCAGGCGCTCGCGGCAGACGTCGCCGAGGACGTCGCCGATCACCTCGGCGCGGTGGATGAGTTGGGGATGGGTGAGAATTTGAAAGACCGACTGCCCGCCGCGCTGCGGGTCGGCGACGCCGTAGATGACGGTGGGGATGCGGGCCAGCACGATCGCACCGGCGCACATGGGGCAGGGCTCCTTGGTCACGTAGAGCACGGTGTCGGTCAAGCGGAAGTCGCCGCGCGCGGCCGCCGCCTGCGTGATGGCGATCATTTCGGCGTGCGCGGTGGGATCGTGGAGCATCTCGGTCTGGTTGTGGGCCCGGCCCAGCACCTTGACGGCCACGGGGCGAATCGCGTCGTCGTCGGGTTGGTCGATGATCACGCAGCCGGTGGGGACTTCGCCGGCCGCGGCCGCCTGGTCCGCCTCGCGCAGCGCCAGACGCATGAAGTAGTCGTGGAAGGCGGCGGTCATGGCGTCATCAGGGCGAGCAGCCGGTGGACAAGCTGGGCCGCCGTGAAATCGGCATGGTGCAGCCCGGGGATCGGCGCGAGTTCGACGACATCGCCGCCCACGATCGCCCGCCCCTGGGCGACGTGGTCGAGCAGCGCCATCGCCTGGCGCCAGAAGAGGCCGCCGGCGACGGGGGTTCCGGTGGCGGGCATCTGCGCGGGGTCGAGGCCGTCGACATCGAAGGTTACGTAGATTCGCTTGGGAAAGCGCGCGGGTAGCAGCCGCCGGGGCAGGGTGGGGCCGGTCAGCCGGTCGGCATCGAAAGCCGTGATCTGCGGGTGACCGCGCCGGAACGCCTGCTCGTCCTCGCTGTAGGCGCGGGTGCCGAACTGGACCACGGGGAATCCGAGGTCGACCACCCGGCGCATGACGCAGGCATGGCTGACGGGCGCCCCCTCGTACTGGTCGCGCAGGTCGGCATGGGCATCGATATGGACAAAGCCGATCTTGCGCCGGGCCGCCGCGAAAGCCCGCGCCGCTCCCAGCGTCACGGTATGTTCACCGCCCAGGATGAGCGGACGCGCCTTGACGGCGAGCGCGCGCGAGACACTGGCGGTGATCGCCGCGATCCAGGCTTCGGCATCGGCCTTGCGGGGCAGTTGGACGGTCGGTTGCGTATGAATGCCGGCGGCCCCCGGGCGGATGCCGCGGTCGTGCGCCTCGAGCTGGCTGGAGGATTCAAGAATGGCCGCCGGGCCGCGGGCCGCGCCGGCCCCGTAGGAGACGCTCAGCTCCATCGGGACGGGGATGATGTGGAACGCGGCGCGGGCGGCCGTGGCGTTCGGATATTCGGACGCCAGAAAATGGGGCGGCCGGGCGGTCGGTGATTTCATGGTGACCTTTTCAGGAGAGGCGCATTTTGAAATCTTCATGGCCGAAG
>CAYVKQ010000615.1:0-1625 GCA_964451945.1 uncultured Lentisphaerales bacterium | reverse complement strand
GAGCAGACGATCCAGACGCGGTTGGACATGGCGGGGTCGTCCTGCACCGGTCCGGCGCAGGTGATCAGCGCGCCGGCGCCCAGTGTCACATCGGTCGCCCGCAGGCAGGTCGTCCAGTTGGTGAAGGTCAGCGTGCCGCCGGTCATGTCGAAGGAGGCGAGGTCGGCGGTGGATTCGACGAGGAGGATGGCGGCGCCGGCCTGCACGGTCACTTCGTCGCCGTCGCCCGGGACCGCTTCCGGATCCCAGTTGCCGGCGTCCTTCCAGCGGCCGTTGCCGGCGGCGCCGGTCCAGGTGAAGGTGGTGTCGGTCAGTTCCGAGACGGTCACCGCCGTCGGCACCGAAGAGGTGGCGAGCACGCCCGCGTTGTTGCGCACGATCAACTCGAAGGTGTAGTCGCCCAGCGCGGGCAGGTCGATCATGTCGGCCGGTCCGTCGGGCAGCGTGACGCCGTCGGGAGCCGAGAGGGGGCGGATCCAGAGGTGGTCGACCGTGAGGGGGGCGCCCTGCAGGGTCGTCCCGCCGCTGGAGCCGTTGTCGGTCTCCCAGGCGTAGAGCGGCAGGTCCTGGCCGGCGCGTTTGAGGCGGGAGAGGGTGGAGCGGGCGCTGACCACCGGCGCCACGCGGGTGTAGACCATCGGCCACTCTTCGAAGCGCAGCGGCAGGTCGGCGGCGAGGTTGGTGTACCACAGGGTCACGGTCACCGGCCCTTCGGCGGCGGGAGTGGGGCAGGGGATCGTCGCGGGCTCGCCCGTGTAGGCGGTCCAGCCGCCGGGGGCGAGCGAGGCGGGGTCGTTGGTGTAGGTGACCTGGAGGGCGGACATTTCCGAATAGTCGACCCAGTCGAGCGGGACAAGCGTGCCGCCCGAGAAGAACGCGGCGTCGCCGGTGCTGGGTTCGCCGAGGCGGAGCGTCAGCGGGAAGGCGCTGTCGGCGGCTTCGAAAAAGAGGGTTGTGGCGGGATCGGGAGGAACGTTGTCGAGGGTGTATTTGAGAAAGGCACCGTGCATGGCGTTGGTGGAGTAGTCCGCGAGGTCGTGGTCCGACGAAGGGACGCACGGCCAGTAGCCGCGCAGGCCGGCTTCGCGTCCGCTGAGGCGCCGGTACTGGTAGGCGGCGATCTCTTCGGCCGAGCGGGCGTGGTCCCAGATGCGGTATTCCGACATCCGGCCGTTCATGATCGGCCGGCCGTGCTGGCTGTGCCACCTGCCGCCGATGCGCATGAAATAGTTCGTCGCCGTTGTGTAGGAGTAGGTCTTGGAGGACTGGAATTCGCCGTTCTGGTAGGCGCGGAGCGTCGTCCCGTCATACGTGTAGGCGATGTGCTGCCACGTGTTGGGCAGCATGCCCGGGCTGGTCATCGTCCCTTCGAAATAGAGCGTCCCGCTCCAACTGTAGGTGCCGGCCATCACCGGGTTGTAGAAGGCGACGGGGCGCAAACCGTAGCAGAAAAAATAGTCTCCATAGTAGTTCAAGGCCGCGAACCTGGCCCACAGCTCGACCGTGAATGGCTGTCGGTTGGTGAGCGCGGCGGCGGGATGCTCGCCAAAGTCGGCGAAGACCGTGGAAAGGGAACTGCTCGACCGCAGGACCGGACCGGCCCGGACGGCGCAGAGCGCGAACGA
>CAYVKQ010000614.1:0-1627 GCA_964451945.1 uncultured Lentisphaerales bacterium | reverse complement strand
AGCTCCCGCCGCCGAAGCTCCCGCCGCCGCCCCCGCGGCCGCGGCCGAGACGGTTGCCGAGGCTCCCGCGGCCGAAGCTCCCGCCGCCGAAGCTCCCGCCGCCGCCCCCGCGGCCGCGGCCGAGACGGTTACCGAGGCTCCCGCGGCCGAGGCTCCCGCCGCGGAGTTGAAGGACAAAGACACGCTGGTCTCGGAGCTGGAGACGCTCGAACGGATGCGCCGGCAGGCCAAGATCGAGCACGGGCGCGCCAATCTGGTGGCGGCGCAGAATGCGCTGCAGGCGGCGAATTTCAAAGATGCGAAAGAGCAGTTCGCCAATGCGTTGCAGTACATCCCGGAGACGCCCGACACGCGGGTGTTGCGCGACGAGGCGGCCGCGGGCCTGGCCGAGGCGCACTATCAGCATGCGACGGTGTTGCGCAAGAGGGGATTGCTGGCCGATGCCCTGGCCGAGGCCAAAACGGCCCAGGAGAGGGCGCATCAGGAGGAGGCGCGTCAGAAGGCCGGACGCCTGGTGGTGCAGATTCAGAAGGAACTGGAAATCCCGCCGCGCAAGCCGGAGGTCGTCGAGATTCCCCGCCTGCACCAGCTCGACTACAAGGAGGATCGCGAACAGGTGGCGTTGCGGCTGCGCCGCGCCCGCCAGTACTACATCGTGGGCGAGTACGACAAGGCCCGCGACGAGGTGGAGCTGGTCATCAAGGACCACCGCTTCGATACCGAGGCGATCCGCCTGCTGCGCCGCATCGCCGAGCGGATGCACGAGGTCTCGACCCAGGAGCAGATGACGACCCGCGAACGGATGCTGCGCGAAGTCACCGCCGCCTGGACTCCCGACCGCTACGGCATGGATGCCTCGGTCAGCGTCGACACCCAGACGGTCAGCGACAAGCCCGATCGGGTGCTGACGCCCGTGACCGGCGGCCTCTCGCTGGAGCAGGAAATCGAAAAGAAGATGAAGAACATCGTGATCCCGGAGATCAATTTCCGCAACGCCAACATCACCGACGTGATCACCTTCTTCGAGACCGCCAGCCGTGAATACGACAACCCCGACACCCCGCCGGAAAAGCGTGGCGTCAATTTTGTGCTGAAAACGGTCGGGGCCGGAGCGCCCGCCGCCGCCGCCGCGCCGGCAACCGCGCTCGATCCGTTCGCGGCGGTTGCGCCCGGAGCCGACACCGCCGGCGGCGTGCCGATCACCTTCTCCGCCCGCTTCGTCACCCTCTTCGACGCGCTGAAAACGGTGATGGACGTTTCGAACATGAAATTCCGCATCAAGGGGACGATCGTCACCATCATGCCGGCGAACTTCCCCGACGACGACATGGTCACCCGCTCCTACAATGTGCTGCCGACGCTGACCGAGCGCGTCCTCTCGACCAGCCGCGAGATGAGCACCCGCAACGAGGCCGACTCCGGGTTCGGCGTCACCACCGACATGAGCCAGGCGACCGATTGGAAAGGGTTCTTCGGCGGGATGGGCGTCAACTGGCCCGATGGCTCGGCGATCTCCTACCTCTCCACGATCGGCAAACTGCGCGTCTCCAACACCGCCGACAACCTGGCGATTTTCGAACAGGTGCTGGAGGAGTTGAACGTCACGCCGCGCCAGATCGAGATCGAG
>CAYVKQ010000613.1:0-1627 GCA_964451945.1 uncultured Lentisphaerales bacterium | reverse complement strand
CATCGTGTACAAAAAAGAACAACATCTCATTCCAGCAAAAAAAACGTCGTTACACCCTTGTCATGAAAAGGTGTTTGTTGGAGGTTGTGTTTTTGCAGGATGCCTGCTATCTTGAGAGTGCCGACTTCTCGGACACTCCCTGCATCCGCTTCCCGCTCCCGCCCCACACCCGTGGAGCGTGAAGAGCAACGGGCCGAACGCATCATTGGCATAGTCATTGTGCGGGGGGGGGGGTAGAAAGTCAACCCCTTTTTCTTCTTTTTTTTCTTCGGGTCGTTCGCCCTTGCGGGCTGCGCCGTCCCGTCCCGGCACCCGGAAAGGCGCGGGAAAAGGGTCATTTGACGCCGTTCCGGCGCGTCGCGGGGGTCAGGAGGCGAGCCGCATGCCCTCGGCCCTGCCCGGATCGACGCGGCGGCGGATGAATTTCGCAAGGCTGTGGTTTTCGGGTGCATCCGCGAGAAATTCGGGCAGGGCGTTGCGCAGGGCGAGGGCGGCGACGCGTTCCGACGGGGGCACGCCGGGGCGGACGGTGCGCAGCCAGGAGCCGAAGGCGCGCCAGACGGCGCGCGGGCTGAGGGCGGCGACGATCTGGAGAAGCCCCTGCGCGACGACACCGGCCTGGATGTGCAGGTGGTAAGCGCGGAGCTTGCGCCGGACGGCGTCGCGGTAGGCGGGGGGATCGGACGTGACGTCCTGGTTGCCGGACGCGCGGGGCCTGGGTTTCATGGTCCTCATCCAGAAGTGGTAGGCGTACGTGCCGAGGGTGTGGATGGCCTGCTTGAAGGAGACCTCGATCTTGAAGCGTACGCCGTAGAGGCGGATGATCTCCAGCGGATGGGTCGCGGTGTCGGTGCAGAACAGGATCTTCTTTCCGCGCGTCGGGTGGATCACGAGCACGAAGCGGACGGTGACGCCCACCGGCCGCCAGAGCAGGTCGGCAACGCGGTAGCGCAGGGTGACGCCCTTCTCCCCGTACAGCGGACTCGGGGCCTCCGCGAACGCGCAGGACTCGTCGAACAAATCGCGGAGCCTGACCTTCTCCCCGTACACGCGCCGCCGCCCCCGCCGGCCGGCGGGCGTCGGCGGCGGGGGTCGGTAGGAGACGGCGTTCATGCGGACGGCGCCGAGCAGGTCCCACCCGGCCGCGAGCAGCGGGAGGATCACCTTCGCGGCCGCGTAGTAGGCGTCGGCGACCAGCAAGGCGGGCTCGGACACGCCCAGTGCGAGGATCATCTCCACCAGCCTGTCCAGCTGCGAGCGGCGGTCGCCGGCGTCGAACACCACGCCCTCGTGGATGCGGCAGGCGAGCGGCAATGCGAAATGCCCCGCCGCCGCCCGCACGACCGCCGCCACGGCCTGGCAGGAGTGTCCGAAGATGAATTCGGGCTTGGTGTTGTCGTCCGACTCCTGGTGGAGTTTCTTGACCGCCGGCATCTTCCGCCCCGCCTTGGCGACCTTGATGCCGTCGGCCAGGAAGACCGGCCGGCCGCCGCTGCGCAGCAGCACGGAAGCCATCCGTTCGAGAACCGTGTGCGTCCAGAGCTCCGCGAGCCGGTCCGGGTCGGCGCCGGTGCTGTGGAACATCGCCAGGAGCCCGGCGTAGCACGTCCGGCGCAGGCCGAGCGCC
>CAYVKQ010000612.1:0-1636 GCA_964451945.1 uncultured Lentisphaerales bacterium | reverse complement strand
ACGCCTACGACGGCGCGACGCCCGCGCTGACGGTCACGGGTGGCGGCAGCCTGACGGTAGCCAGCAACAATACGGTGACGGTCACGGTGGCCGGCGACGTGCCGCTCGCGGTCGGCGACTACGTCCTGGTTGAAGGCGGGGTGGCGGGCGACGCGCCCACTGCCGTGACCGTCAACGGCGCGGGGCGCGCCGCTGCCACCACGGCGGCGCTGGTCATAGAAGGCGGCGACCTGGTTCTGCGCATCGCCGCCTACGCGCCGGAACACGAGCCGACGAGTATCGCCACCGCCGCCGCCGGTCCGTGGGATGCTCCGGCGACCTGGCAGGGCGGACTCGTTCCCGGTCCGGGCGACCGCGTGACGCTCAACCACGCGGTGACCCTGGCGTGCGGCACCCACCCGCTGGCGAGCTTCTCCAACAACGCCACGCTCACCGTCAACGGCTGGAACGCGCCGCTGGTCGCGGCGGAGGTCGCGCTCAACGCCACCGTGACCCACCTGGCGCAGAGCGCGACGGCGCCCGACCCGGTGTCGGGCGACTGGGTGCCCGACAACCGCGTCTGGATCGTCTGCGCCAACTTGACGGTCACCGCCGCCGGCAAAATAGACACGAGCGGCAAGGGGTACGCCTGCACCGTCGCCAACAGTGGCGGTCCCGGCAGCAGCACCGATTTCTACAGCGGCGGCAGCCACGGCGGCAAGGGCGAGAAGGGGAGCGGACCGACCTACGGCTCGGCCGAGGCGCCCGTCGATCCCGGCTCCGGCGGCGGACTGGGGAGCCTCAGCAAAGGTGGTGGAGTCGTCCGGATCGAAGCCTCCGGTACCGTCACGGTCGACGGCGGGATTCTTGCCAGGGGCTCGACAACGTCGCTTGTAGCCGGTGAAGGCAGCGGCGGCAGCATCTTCATCACCTGCCGCGCGCTGGCGGGCGGCGGCACGGTCAGCGCCAACGGCGGGACGTCTGCCAACGTCTACAGCGGCGGCGGCGGCGGCGGCCGCATTGCCGCGCTCTACGACCCCGCGGCGCAGGCGGCGCTGCCGCTGCCCGGGATCGTGTTCGACGCCAACGGCGGCCGCGGCGGCGACCTGGGAACGCTCTATTTTCCGGACAATTGCTTCCTCGCCTCGCCGATGCGCCATTGCGGACAGTGGCTCGCCCCCGGGTTGACGGACTGGACCTGCGACAGCCTGGCCTTCAGCAACGCCCACCTCCGAATCCCCGTCCCCGGCTTCGCCCTCGGCATCGCCGGTGGCTGGACGATGACGGGCGCGGGCGACAGCCGGACCTACGGCCTGCAGGTGACCAACGCGCAGATCGCCTGCGGCGGCGACGTCGTCGTCGCGGGCTGCACGATGCGGCTGACCACGGACGGCGAGACCGCTCCCTCGCTGACGGCGGGGCGCGACCTCTCGCTGCAGAAAGCGGGCACGATGGCGAGCGCGCTCTACCTGCACGCGGCGAAGACAAACGGCGGCTCGCGCAACTGCGGCCTGCCGGTGACGGTCGGCGGCACGTTCACCATCGCCACGAACTGCACCGTCTATCCCTATTCGCACGGCACCGACGGCGGTTCGGTCCACTTCACCGTCGGCTCGCTCTGTCTGGAGGCCGGCGGGCTCATCGACGCCAACGCCAA
>CAYVKQ010000611.1:0-1642 GCA_964451945.1 uncultured Lentisphaerales bacterium | reverse complement strand
TCGTCGAGGACTGCGGCTACCACGCCGCCAGCTACGGCACCTGGAACGACGCGAATGGTCTGGGCGGCTCGCTGGCCGAAATGCTCGGCCTGGGACGGCAGTCGCGCGGCAATCCCCACCTCGTCGCCAGCCCCGACTTCGGCGACAACGTCTGGCTCGGCGCCGTCGTCACCGATGCGCCGCTCGATCCCACGCCGCCCGCCGAAGCCGCGGCGCCGGCCGCTCCGCGGCGGCTCGATCCCGTGCGCCTGCGCCGCCGTCTGGAACAGGCGGCCGATTCCCTGCGCGTCGCCCGCTTCGGCGTCGCGCCGGCCTCGCGCTTCGACCGGGCTGTCGGCGAACTCGCGGCCACCGTCGACCTCAAGGCCATCGGCGAATCGGTCGAGGATGTCGGCAAGACCTACCATGGGGTGTTCGAACCGAAGATCGTCCGCAAAACGGTCACCGTCAAGACCCCGGCCGACCACCTGCCCGGCGCGAAATCGGTCATCGTCCTGGGCCTCGATTTCCCCGAGGCGATCGTGGCGAACGCGGGCCGGCCCGAGGGCCAGCAGATCGGCCCCTACGCCTTCTGGCAGTACCAGACCCGCCTGGAACTGGTGTTCGCCGCCTTCGAGCTGGCCAGGATCCTGGCGGAACAGGGCCATCGCGCCGTTGTTTCTGAGGACATGCTGGGCATCCAGTCGCTGGTCGCCTCGCACCGCGGCATGTTGCCCGATGCACGCTGCAACGCGATCGAGGCCGTCGCGGCCGGCTTCGGACGGATCGGGCACCATGGTGCCCTGCTCTCCCCCGACCACGGATCGCGGATGCGGCAGATCGTCATCGTCACCGATGCCGAGCTCCCCGCCGACGCCATCCGCCTGGGCGACGATCCCTGCGCCGCCTGTTCGGTCTGCGCCAAGGTTTGCCCGATGACGGCGCTCGGCAAGGAGGGCTTCGCGATTCACCTCGACGACACGGTCGTACCTGTGCCCGGCGTCAACCGCGGTCGCTGCGACTGGTCCAAGCGCTATGCCCTCTGTGCGGAGGAGGGGCCGGCCATGATCGGCAACAAGACCGACGTGCCCAAGCCGGCCGGCGACGTGACGATCGAGCAGGTTGCCGAGGCCGTCCTCCACCGCGACCCGGTGATGAAGCGCCGTCCCTGCATCCTCGAAGCCTGCCTGCAGGCGTGCCCCTTTGGTCGGACGTTGCAAGCCGCCAATGGCGGCAGGGTTTAGGGGCAGGCGCCTAGCTCAGCGCCTGCAGCAGCTTGCGGCGTGCCGCGCGCAGCACGGCGGCATCCTTTGTGTAGTCGTCGAATGCGCGGATCACGGGTTTCAGGATGGCACGGCCCCTCGCGGGATCGCGCGCCTGCAGGATCTGCAGCAGCTCCAGATCCTCCAGACCCTCGCGGTGCGCCTCGAAACGCACGCTTGACCAGGGGCCCGAGCCGCCGGGATAGACGACGTGCGTGTCACCCGGTGGCAGTGCGTTGCTGCCGCCGCCCCAGTTGGGAACAATGCTCATCTCGAAGGGGTTCTGCTGTTTCTGGTACTGGTTTAATCCCCAGTGGAGAAAACCATCCAGCTTGAAGAGCGCTGTGGCCCAGCCGATCAGAACGGGCCGCAGCAGTTCCATGTCGAGCAGGCGGTTGAGC
>CAYVKQ010000610.1:0-1644 GCA_964451945.1 uncultured Lentisphaerales bacterium | reverse complement strand
GCTACGGCCCGGACGACTTCAAGGACCTCGACGCCATCAAGCGCACCGCCGACAATACCAACAATCTGCTGGCGAAGTTCAAGCCGGCGGGGATCACACTCTTCCAGCACAACCACTACTGGGAGTTCGAGCGGATCAATGGACGGCTGAAGTACGAGATCTACCGCGAACTCTGCCCGGGAGTCAAGTACGAGCTGGACTGCTTCTGGTCCACGAACAAGGGAACGGAGAATGCCGTCGAGATGCTCGACATCTTCGCCGAAGACACCATTCTGATCCACATGAAGGATGGCGTCTGCCGCCAGCAGGCCGCCGTCGACGGCATGAAGAACGGGCTGCTCGACATGAAGATCGACCTGATGCCGCTGGGCACCGGCGACCTGCCGATCCCCGAGCTAGTCAAGAAGGCTCCGGCCAGCGTCAAGACAATCATCGTCGAGCTCGACTATGTGGCCGAGGGTCTCGAAATGTGGGATTCGATCGAGCGGAGCTACCAGTTTATGACTTCCAGCGGCCTCGCGAAAGGGAACAAGTAAGATGGCACGCAAGACGGCAAATACCAAGGTCAGCAAGACCGGCGCCGGATCCAGGGGCGGGCGCAAACCCGCCAAGTTCCGCAAGACCAAGGTCGGCATCGTCGGCTGCGGCATGATCAGCGACGCCTACTTCAAGGCCTCTCAGAAGTTCAACATGCTGGAGGTGGTGGCCTGCTCCGACATCATTTCCGGGCGCGCGCGGGCCAAGGAGGAGCTTTACGGCTGCAAGGCCATGTCCAACGACGAGCTCTTCGCGCGCGACGACATCGAGATCGTCCTCAACCTCACCCCGCCGCAGGTTCACTCGGCGATCGCCCTCGACACCCTGCGCGCCGGCAAGCACGCCTACTCCGAAAAACCTTTCGGGGTCGACGCCGGCGACGCCGCCAAGGTCATGGCACTGGCGCGCAAGACCGGATTGCGGGTCGGCTGCGCCCCCGACACCTTCCTGGGCGGCGGGCTCCAGACGGCCCGCAAGCTTCTGGACGACGGCTGGATCGGCCAGCCGATCGCCGCCACGGCGATGGTGCTCGGACGCGGCCCTGAAAAGTGGGGGCAGGCACCCTTCTTCTACGACTACGGCGCCGGGCCGATGCTCGACCTGGGGCCCTACTACACCACGGCGCTGGTCAATTTCTTCGGTCCGGCGCGGCGCGTGACGGCCTTCACCAAGAAGGGGTCGGAGTTCCGGACGCTGGGCGCCGAGGTCGGCGAGACCTACCGCAAGCAGTACAAACCCTTCGACCGCTATCCGGTCAAGGTCACGACCCATCTCACGGGGGTGATCGAGTTCGCGTGCGGCGTCCTCGCGACGGTGATCACCAGCTTCGAGGCTTTCGCGCACAGCCATCCGCCGATCGAGATCTACGGTTCGGAGGGAACCATGCTGGCACCCGACCCCAACTCGTTCGGCGGCCCGGTCAAGCTGTTGCGCCGCGACGACCACAAGTGGGTCGACGCGCCCCTGGCGTATGGCTACACGGAGAACAGCCGCAGCATCGGCATCGCCGACATGGCCTGCGCCATTCAAACCAGGCGTGCCCACCGCTGCAACGGCGATCTCGCGAACCACGTCCTTGAAATCATGCTGGCCTTCGACAAGTCGTCG
>CAYVKQ010000609.1:0-1646 GCA_964451945.1 uncultured Lentisphaerales bacterium | reverse complement strand
GGCGGGGGACGCATGGGCGGCATGGGACTTGGCGCGAGCGGAAACTGCGTCTGTCCCAAGTGCGGCAAGACCGTGCCCCATCAGACCGGCGTGCCCTGCACGCAGGTCGCCTGTCCCGCCTGCGGAACCCTGATGGCGCGCGCCGTCGATGCATGACGCACGGGGCGTGCAAAATGGGCATTGATTACCGTTATCTGTTCGGGCCGGTCCCCTCGCGCCGCTTCGGGCGGTCGCTGGGGATCGACCTGACGCCCTTCAAGACCTGCTCGCTCGATTGCATCTTTTGTCAGTTGGGACGGACAACCCGTCTGACGACCGAGCGCGCCGAGTGGGTCGACACCCGGGCGGTCCTGTGCGAGATCGACCGGTGGCTCGCGTCGGGTGGCGTCGCCGACTATGTCACGCTGTCGGGGTCGGGCGAGCCAACCCTGCACAACGGTTTTGGCGCGATCATCCGCCATGTGCGTGAGCAAACCGACATTCCCGTCGCACTCCTCTCGAACGGGACGCTTTTTTCGCATCCCGCCGTCCGCGAGGCCGCGCTTCAGGCCAGCGTCGTCAAGCTGTCGCTCAGCGGGGGCGACCAGGAGACGTTCCAGCGGATCAACCGTCCCCATCCCGATATCCACCTCGACGCGATGGTCGAGGGGTATCGCGCGTTCCGAAAGGCTTTTCGCGGACGGCTGGTCCTTGAAGTCTTTCTCGTCAGGGGAATCAACGAACAACCGGAGGCCGTGGAAAAGATCGCCTCCCTGGCCGCCACGGTTGAAGCCGACGAGATTCACCTCAACACGGCGGTGCGGCCGCCGGCCGAAGCGTATGCCTTGCCGCTCACGCGGGCGGAAATGGAGGTTCTGGCGCCCGTGTTCCGGCCAACCGCGACGGTGATCGCCGAGTTTTCGGCGGACCGTTCGTCCGGTGTCGCCGCCAACGAGGCGACGATTCTGGCCATGCTGCGCCGCCGGCCCTGCACGGCGCGTCAGGTGGCGGAGGTCTTCGGCATGCACCTGAACGAAGTCTCGAAGTATCTGGGCAAATTGACCCGCACCGGCCAAATCGCCCCCCTGCCGCGCGAGGGGGACGGCGACGTCTATTTTGCAGCCACAGGCGCGGCCGGAGACGCGGCCGCGACCAACGAAAGGAACATGAATTCATGACGTTGACCATTGCCAGCGGAAAAGGGGGGACGGGTAAAACCACGTTCGCCGTCAACCTGGCCTGGGCGCTGGCTGCCCGGGGAGAGAAGGTTCGCCTGCTCGACTGTGACGTCGAGGAGCCCAATGACCACCTATTTGTTCAGCCGATCTTTTCAAGCGAGACACCGGTGACCGTGAAAAAGCCGGTTTGCGACTCCGCCCGCTGCACTGGGTGCGGCGCCTGCGCCAAGGCGTGTCATTACAACGCCATTGCCGTTGTCAAAAACAAGGTGTTGATCTTCAACGAGTTGTGCCACTCCTGCGGCGTTTGCGCATTTGTCTGTCCCGCGGCCGCCTTGACGGAACACGAGGCGGTCATTGGCGGGGTGCAGGCGGGCGCGGCGGGCGCGGCCGCGACGGGTGGCCTCTCCCAGCCCCTGTTCTTCGCGCACGGTCTGCTGAACATCGGTGAAGCGCTGGCGCCAATGGTCGTGCAGGCGGTCAAGGCGC
>CAYVKQ010000608.1:0-1648 GCA_964451945.1 uncultured Lentisphaerales bacterium | reverse complement strand
GGCGAGATCCGCATGCTGCCGTTCGCCTTCGACGCCCCGGCGGTCGAGCGCAAGACGCGCTTCGAGATCCGCCTCGAGGCGCGGCTCGATGAACACGAGCAGCGCGACGCGTTCGCCATCGAGGTCTTTCCGCCGGAGGGGAAGCCCGACGTCGGCGACGCGTCGTTCGCGCTGCTCGACGCGGCCGGCGACGGCGCGGCGCTGCTCAAAGGGGCCGGCGTGCCGTTCCGCGCGGTTTCCGCCGCCGGCACGGAGTGGATCGACGCCCTGTCCCCGGCCGACGTCCTGGTGATCGGGCGCAAAAGCCTGCCGCCGCCCGGTGTGCAGCGGCTTCTCCTCGCCAAGGCGGCCGGGGGGCTGCGGATCGTCTGCTTCGAACAGGTCGCGACCAACGTCTTCGGCCTGCGCAACGACGACCCCAACACGCGCCACGCGTTCGTCGGCGCCGCCGGGCACCCGCTGCTGCAGGGGCTCGTCGACGAGGACTTCCGCAACTGGCGCGGCGCCAGCGACATCCTCGAGTGCTACCCCGACTACCGCAGGGGATTCGAATATGGGCGCCTCGACCACTACAATGGCAAGGGCTTTTTCGGGCAAAGCGAGTTCGCCCATTGGAGCAGCCAGGGAACGGTGGCGGCGTTCCACTTCGAGAAGCCGCGGACCGGCAACGCCACGGCGCTGCTGAGCAGCGGCTTCGACATGCTCTACACGCCGCTGGCCGAGCTGCGCATCGGGCGCGGCGCACTCCTGCTGTGCGCCTTGGACGTCAGCAACCGCTACGGCAGGGACCCCGTCGCCACGCGCGTCGTCAACCGCCTTCTGGCGTGGGCGGCGCGGCCGCCGCCGGCCGCGCCGGAGCGGCGCCTCGCGGTCTGGGGCAACCCCTACTGGAGGGAAGTGCTCGACACGCTGGGGCGGCCGTTCGCGGCGCTCGACGATCCCGCCGCGGCGCGGGACGGCGATGTGCTCTGGCTGGGGATCGGCGACTGCCCGGCGCGCGAACGCCTGCGCGCGCCTGGGGAAGAGGCGGCGGCTGCGGCGGCCGAGGAGCGTGAAACGACCGCCAGATCGCTCCTGGACGAAGAGGCGGCGCAGCCCCTGGTCGATGAAATGCTGGCCAACCTGCGCGCCGAAGCCGTCCCCGGCGAATGGCGGAGCGAGGCCGTGCTTGCGCGTCTCGATGCGGTGCGCCGCGCCGCGCCGCGCCTGGCGGCGTTCGCCGCCGGAGGCGGCACGGTGGTCGTCCCCTACGCGCCGGCCGCTGAGTGCCTCGACTGGCTGCCGTTTGCGCTCCGCCCCGAAACGAAGGAGGTCTTCCTCGGCCGTCCCGCCGGTGTTCCCGAGCTGGAGGGGCTGACCTCGGCCGACTTCTTCCTGCGCGAGGTGATTGATTTCCCGGTGTTCGCGGAACTGCCGGCCGGCGCCCGCGGCGACGACGGCGGCCTCACCGCCGTGGTGCCGCACGGCAAGGGGCGCTTTGTCTTCTGCCAGCTCTATCCCGCGCTCTTTGCCGACCCCTGGCAGCGGACCAAGGTGCAGGGGATCCTCTCGACCCTGTTGCGTACCTGCGGCGTGGCGGCGCGCGCCGCGGACGCCCCGCTGCCCGAGGACCTGGCGTCCCTGTGGTACACTGAGGCGCCCCTTGACT
>CAYVKQ010000607.1:0-1656 GCA_964451945.1 uncultured Lentisphaerales bacterium | reverse complement strand
CTTGGCTGCACGGGCTCGGACCGCGAAACGCTCCGGTCGTTGCCGGGCGGCGCCATTCGATTGAAAGTATCGGGTGCCTTGACGCTCAACGGCACGCTCGACGCGAGCGGCAGCACGCTCAACAAGACAGGTGGCACGGCCACGCGCGCCGTTGGCTCGGGCGGCAGCGTATGGGTGACGGCGAAGACGCTGACAGGCGCGGGCGCGATCAAGGCTGACGGCGTGCCGGCGTCGAACTTCGGCTCTTCGGGCGGCGGCCGCATTTCCGTGCAGCTTTCGGAGGCTGGCGCCAATTTCGCGTCCTTCACGGGCGGCATTGCGGCCTATGGCGGATATATCAACGCCGGCAACATGGGCACGCCCGGCTCCATCTATCTCGAAACGCCCGCGAACAAGGCGGCGGGCGGAGATCTGATCTACAAGGGGAGAAACACCACGATTCACAGCACGGCCGCGATCAGCGCCGAAATCTGGTCGACAATGGCGGAGACGAACACGACCTTCGCATCCGTGACGCTTACGAACGGCGCCGCCCTGGTTGTCGGACCGAAGTGCGTGCTCCGCACGCCTGTTCTGAAGGGATACAGAAGCGCCACGGAATTCGTCCGGTTGCGCAACGGGTCGCTCGACATCACGAGCACGGCGCCGATCGAGAACCTCTCGCTCGTCCATCTCGTCGCGCCTTCCATGATCGCCTGCCAGACGCTGCGCCTCGGGACGGGCGCGGTCTTCAACGCGGACCGACCGATGACGATCACGAACGTCGTTTTGAGCGGCACCGGCAAGATCACGCATACGGCCAACAGCGCGAGCGACGACGGCTATCGCGTCGATCTCGATGTGCCGGGTGATTTCACCATCGGTGAAAATGCGTCCGTCAATGTGGAGGGCAGGGGATACAGTGCCGCCAATGGTCCGGGGAAGCCCGGCATCGGCAACTGTGCATCGAGCCACGGCGGCCTTGCGTCGAACACCAACAGCACGGGCGTCTGCTATGGCGACCCGAAGCATCCGACGACGCTTGCATCTGGCAGCTCGCATACCGCGGGCTCGGGGGCGATTCGCCTCAACGTGGGCGGCATGCTTTCAGTCACGGGTTCGATTACCGCGAAGGGAATGAATCAGACCGGGCTTCCGTCGGCGGGCGGCAGCGTGTGGCTTTCGGCCGGCGCGCTCTCGGGAACCGGCGTCATTCGCGCGAATGGCGGACAACCGAACGGATACAATTGGCCGGAAACGTCCGGTGGCGGACGCCTCGCCGTCACCGTCACGAACACGAATGCGAAGGTTTCCGACTTCGCGGGCACGATCACGGCCTGCGGCGGCATTTCGCCCGATCGATCATGGACAAAACCCTATGGCGGCGCGGGCACGGTGTATCTCCGCGACTGGAATCAGGACGACGACCATGGCACGCTTATCATCGACAACGCCGGCTCGACGTTCACGAACGGCTTGACAGTCTTCGGCGCGGCCGTCTCCAACTGCGTCGTCGGCAGCGTCGTCATCACTAACTGCGCGAGACTCTTCCTTGAAAACGACCGCAGACTCACGGTGAACGGCAACTGGACGTCGGTTGGCGGAACGCCGTCCACGCTTGGCGCGGCGGCCGTCGGCGCGTCGGCCGCGGGCGAGATTCTCTTCGCGGGCTCCGGC
>CAYVKQ010000606.1:0-1662 GCA_964451945.1 uncultured Lentisphaerales bacterium | reverse complement strand
AACCCGACCATCATCGAGCCGGGGGCGACCATCTACCATGTCGCGCCAGAGGGCGACGACACTCGCACGCCGGCGCAGGCGGCCGACCCCGACACGCCGTGGCGCAGCCTGACCAACGCCGCGCGCCACGCCTACGCCGGTGTGACCGTCCGCGCCGCGACGGGCCGCTACGATGGTCCGGTCGTGGTGGCGCGCAGCGGCACCGAAGCGTATCCGGTCGTCTTCGAGGCCGAGGACGGCGCGCCGGCGGCCGCCGTCGACGCGGGCGGCGGCGCGGCCGCCTTTGTGCTGACCGACGTCGACCGGGTGGTCCTCTCCGGGTTCACCTGTTCCAACGGCGCCACGGCGGGGGTGCTGCTGACGCGCGCCAACGACTGCATCCTCACCAACCTGCTGTGCGCGGGCAACGCCGGCGCCGCCGCCGGGACGGGCGACGG
Source organism: uncultured Lentisphaerales bacterium (assembly GCA_964451945.1). Taxonomy (GTDB): domain Bacteria; phylum Verrucomicrobiota; class Kiritimatiellia; order RFP12; family JAAYNR01; genus JAAYNR01. Next base: position 1,225 of record CAYVKQ010000606.1, on the reverse strand, counting down.
AGTGAACGCCGCCTACTCTTCGCGCATTCGCCTATCCGGCTGCCGCTTCCGCAACAACAAGGGGAGGGGCGCGAACCTGTCGTATTGCAGCGAGGTCGATTTCGACTGCTGCCGCTTCGACCACAACGGAACCGACGGCGTCAGGGTCGGCAACAGCGCCGCGGTCCGCATCGCCGAATCCGACCTCTTCCGAAACGGCGCGCGAGGCCTCTATCTGGACTATCCGCCGGTGGTGCAGCGCGGGAGCGTGCTGGATCACTGCGTTTTGGCCGGCAACAAAACCTATGGCGTCGAGTTCACCTACCAGCATGATTCCTGGGTGTTTCGGGACAACCTCTTCGCGGGCAACCACACCGATGCGATCTACAAGTACCACTTTGGTCCATGGCTCTACCTTACAAACAATCTGTTCTACGCCACCGGACGCTTTGCTCTCAGGAGCTATACGGGAGCCGACAAAATCGCCCAGTACATCCTGCCGGAGACGATCCCCCCGGTGGTGACGAACAATGTGGGCGAACGACCCAACATCCAGGCGTCGGGCAACCGCGCGGACGACCCCTTGTTCGCCGACCTGGCCAGTGACTGGAACTTCGCCGCCCTCCTGCCGGAGTCGCCCTGCCGGGGAGCCGCCAGCGACGGCGCGGCCATCGGACACGCCGCGCCCGCGATCGCCGAACCGGAGCGGCGGACGTTCTACGTGGACGCCGCCGCGGGGGACGACGACTATACCGCCGTTCAGGCGCAGGCGCGCGAGACGCCCTGGCAGAGCCTGCAGCGGGCGGCCGACGCGGCGCGCGCCGGCGACACCGTCGCGCTGCTCCCCGGGGTCTACACCGGGCAGACCGTGATCACCAACCGCGGCAACAGCGCCGCCCCGGTGCGGTTCTGCGCCCCCGAGGGCGGCGCCGCGATCGCCGCCGCGGCCTACGGCATCGTGCTGCAGGACGCCGTCGGTGTGCAGATCGACGGTCTCCTGTTCACCAACCGCCACACCACCGCGGCGATCGACGTCGTTCAGAGCTACGCCAACGTGATCAGCAACTGCTGGATACAAAACAGCGGGACCTACGGAATCCGCTTGTCGGGCTACTCTCCGGCGAACCGTGTGACCGATTGCCGGATCGTCTCCAATGCGACCTACGGCGTGGTCGTCGCCACCCAGTACGGAAACGTGATCGAGAACAACGACACGCGTTCGGGCGGAGCGTGCGGCGAGGCAGGC
>CAYVKQ010000605.1:0-1665 GCA_964451945.1 uncultured Lentisphaerales bacterium | reverse complement strand
GGCACCGATGAGGATCTGCTGAAACTGTTCTACACCTTCAGCACGCTGGAGGTCAAGAAGGCGATGGGCGCCGACGACCTCGGGAAGTACTGCTTCAAGGACGACGTGATCGACCTCGATTCGCAGGCCGTCCTGGCCCGCCGCTACGAGCCGGTGACCGAGGCGGTGCTGGTGCAGATGGCCGCCGCCGGTTTCGCCACCGTCGGCGTGGTCGACATCTCGTGGGACGAGGGGCTCTTCATCAAGACGCTGCAGGTCGATCCGACCCACACCGAGGAGGACGCCCTGAAGGACATCTACAAGCGCCTCCGCCCTGGCGACCCGGCGACCGCGTCGAACGCGAAGCAGCTCATCAAGCGCTATTTCTTCGATCCGCGCCGCTACGACCTGGGGCGCGTCGGCCGCTACAAGATCAACCAGAAGCTCGGCCTCGGCGACCAGGTGCCCGACAACCTGCGCACCCTGCACGAGAGCGGCATCGACGTGATCGAGGCGATCCGCCACCTGCTCGACATCGCGATGGGACGCGCGGTGGTCGACGATATCGACCACCTTGGCAGTCGGCGCGTCCGCACCGCGGGCGAACTGCTGGAAAACCAGTGCCGCGTGGGCCTGGCCCGCACCGAGCGGCTGATCCGCGAGCGGATGACGATGTTCGACCCGGCCACGGGCGTCCTCTCGCCGGCGCGGCTGGTGAACAGCAAGTCGCTCTCGGCCGTGGTCCAGGATTTCTTCGGCCGCAGCCAGTTGAGCCAGTTCATGGACATGACCAACCCGTTGAGCGGGCTGGCGCACAAGCGCCGCCTCTCGGCGCTCGGACCGGGCGGCCTCAGCCGCGAACGCGCCGGGTTCGAGGTGCGCGACGTGCACAGCTCCCACTACGGCCGCATCTGCCCGATCGAGACGCCGGAAGGCCCCAACATCGGCCTGATCTCCTCGCTGGGAATCTATGCGCGGATCAACGATTTCGGCTTCATCGAGAGCCCGTACCGCGTGGTGCGCAACGGTCGCGTGACCGACGAGGTCCACTACCTGACCGCCGACAAGGAGGAGAGCTTCGTGATCGCGCAGGCCAACAGCGCGCTCACGGCCGACGGCAGGCTGGCCGAGGCCAGGGTGAACGTCCGCTACATGGGCGACTTCTGCGAGGTTCCGCCGGCCAAGGTGCAGTACATGGACGTCTCGCCGATGCAGGTGATTTCGATCGCGGCGGGGCTCATCCCCTTCCTCGAGCACGACGACGCCAACCGCGCGCTGATGGGCGCGAACATGATGCGCCAGGCGGTGCCGCTGCTGAAGACGGAGCGGGCCTACGTGGCGACGGGTCTGGAGACGCGCGCCGCCGCCGACTCGTGCGTGACGGTGCTGGCCGCGGAGGCGGGCGTCGTCGCCTACGTCTCGGCGACCGAGATCGTCGTGACCGACGACGGCAAGCTGCCCGCCAACCGCCAGAAGAAGGCCAAGGGGGTGCAGCGCTATGTGCTGCAGAAGTTCCGCCGCTCGAATTCCGGCACCTGCTTCAACCAGGCGCCGATCGTCAGGGTGGGGCAGAAGGTCGGGAAGGGCGACGTGCTCGCCGACGGCCCCGCCACCAAGGACGGGGAGCTGGCGCTGGGCAAGAACCTGCTCGTCGCCTTCATGCCGTGGAGCGGCTACAACTTCGAG
>CAYVKQ010000604.1:0-1665 GCA_964451945.1 uncultured Lentisphaerales bacterium | reverse complement strand
CATGCGCTGGTCGAGGGTCGCACCACGCTGGGCCGGGCCTGCGAGCTCTTTCCTTTCGCCTGCATTGGCATGAAGACCCAGGACCTGAAGTGGAAGCCCGAAAACCTGACCTATGCGGAGATCGGCGAGGGGACCGTGCTGCGCGAGTTCTCGACCATCCACACCGGCACCAGGGACGGCGAGGTGACGCGCGTGGGCGCCGGTTGCCTGATCATGGCCTATTGCCACGTGGCGCACGGGTGCGTCGTCGGCAACCGGGTGATCATGTCCAACTGCGCCCAGTTGGCGGGGGAGGTGACGGTCGAGGACGACGCGATCGTCGGCGGCATGACCGGCGTCCACCAGTTCTGCCGCATCGGCACCCTGGCCATGGTGGGCGCGGGCGTTAAAATCCGCCAGGACTGCCCGCCCTACATGATCGTCGACGGCCAACCGCCGCAGGCCATCGGTCCCAATGTCGTCGGCATGCAGCGGCACGGCGTACCGTCCGAAACACGCGCGCTGATCAAAGAGGCCTATCGCCTGATGTACCGCGAGGGCCTGAACCGTTCGCAGGCGATGGAGCGGATCCATTACGAAATCACCGACTGTCCCGAAATCCAACACCTGATTTCGTTTGTCAAGGCGAGCGAGCGTGGTGTACTCTAGGCGCGATGATGACACCCGGACCCCGGCGCGCTTGCCGGTGGCTCGCGGTGGCGGGAGGAGCGTGCGATGAACGGCGGATGGCTATCCGGGCAAGTGGCCTGGTCCTGGCTCGTGGCGGCGATCGTGCTGCTGGTGCTCGAAGTGATGACTCCGGGGCTGGTCTTCGTCTTCTTCGGCCTGGCCGCCCTGGTGATGGCCGCGGTCGTGGCGCTGTGGCCTTCGCTGCCGGGCGCCTGGCAGACCGTGCTGTTCGCCGCGCTTTCCGTGCTGTTCGTGCTGGCGCTGCGGCGCACCTTCAAACGCATCTTCACGGGCAAAAGAAGCGCTGTCTCGGACAACGGGTTGGCGGACGACTTCGTCGGTCACCGCGCCGTCGTCACCGAGGCGCTGGATGGCCTTGCTCCGGGACGCGTTTCCTTCAACGGCACTTCGTGGAGTGCCGTCGCCGACGAGCCGGTCGCTGCCGGCGCCGTCGTCGAAATTGTCGCAAAGGAGAACCTGACGCTGACGGTGCGCCAGGTATTCAGTACAAGCAAAGGAGAGAATCATGCATAATCTGGTGGGTCTGCTGATCCTGTTCGCCGTGGTCTACACCGTGGCGAAATGCATCCGTATCGTGCCGCAGAAGCAAGCGTGGATCGTCCAACGGCTGGGGAAGTACTACTGCACGCTCGACGCCGGCTTGCACATTCTGGTGCCGGTCATCGACGCCATTGCCTACAAGCATTCGCTCAAGGAACAGGCGATCGACGTGCCGCCGCAGCAGTGCATCACCAAGGACAACATCACCGTCGAGATCGACGGCATCCTGTATGTCATGGTCGTCGACCCGGTGAAGGCCTCCTACGGCATCAACAACTACCTGTTCGCGACGACACAGTTGGCGCAGACGACCATGCGCAGCGAGGTCGGCAAACTGGAACTGGACCGGACGTTCGAAGAACGCGAGTTCATCAACGCCTCGATCGTGCAGGCCGTCGACAAGGCCTCGGACCCCTGGGGCATCAAGGTCACCCG
>CAYVKQ010000603.1:0-1665 GCA_964451945.1 uncultured Lentisphaerales bacterium | reverse complement strand
CTGCGACATCAGGCGGGCCTGCAGGCCGGGGAGCTGGTCGCCCATCTCGCCTTCGATTTCGGCCTTGGGCGTCAGCGCGGCGACCGAGTCGACCACGACCACGTCGAGCGCCCCCGACTTGACGAGCTGCTCGGTGATCGTCAGCGCCTCCTCGCCCGATCCGGGCTGCGAGATGAGCAGATCGTCGAGCTTGACCCCCAGGCGGCGGGCGTAGTTTGGATCGAGCGCGTGCTCGGCGTCGACGAAGGCCGCCATGCCGCCGTTCTTCTGCGCATTGGCGATCACGTGCAGGGCGAGGGTCGTCTTTCCCGAGGATTCCTGTCCGTAGATCTCGACCACGCGGCCGCGGGGGAGCCCGCCGACGCCCAGCGCCAGGTCCAGCGAAAACGCGCCGGTGGAGATCACGGCGATGTCCTTGGTCGCCTCGGCGTCGCCCATGCGCATGATGGCGGCGTCGCCGAACTCCTTGCGGATCTGCGCCAGCACGGCGTCGAGCTGGGTCGGGGAGGATGCGGGTTTCTTTTCGGCCATGATGCTCTCCTTGGAATCGTGAATGTGGACAGAGTGTCCACCGAAACCGCCGTCCTGTCAAGCAGGCGTTGGCGGACGCACGACACCGGCAACCGCCGCACCGGCGCCGGCCTCAGGCGGCGGTCCAGTCGAAGAGAACGCCCAGCGGCGGATCGGGGTTCGTGGAGAGGTCGCGGTAGACATCGGCGGCGGCCGAGGGGGGGACAACGGTGGAGATCAGCGGGGCGATCCGCAGCTTCCCGGCGGCGACCAGGCGGAGGAACGTCTGGTAGTCGTCGCGGAAGGTCCAGACGCCCTCGCGGGAGTCAACGGCGGGGCGGGTGTCGGCGTGGGCGCCGATGAGCGTGACACCGCGGCGGTGGACCCAGGCGTACAAGTCGAGGTCGGGATAGGAAACGCGCGTACAGCCGAGCAGTGCGATGCGTCCCTCCCAGGCCACACACTCAAGGGCTTGCTGCAGCGCGGCGGGTTGGCCGGTGACTTCAACCACGGCGTCGGGTCCGGCCTTGACGGTCTCGCCGCGCCCCGGACGCTCGCGCGCCCAGCCGGCGGCCGCGCGGATCTTCCCGGCCAGATCGCTTTCGCCGGGCGAGAAGGCGAAGTCGGCGCCGAGGCTGAGCGCGAGGTCGCGCCGCGTTTTCGAGTAATCCGTGACGATGACGGGGTGGGCGCCCGACAGCCGCGCCAGCTGCGCGGCGATCGCGCCGAGGATTCCCTGGCCCGCCACGAGCGCCGACTCGCCCAGCTGAATGCGGAGCTTGCGGACGCCGAGGAAGGCGAACGAGGCGATATTGCCGAACGCCGCCTCCTGCTGGGAGACCGACGTGTCGTCGATGCGCATCAGGTTGGCTTCGCTCGTCAGGCAGTGCGAACGGTGGCCGCACCACACCACCATCACGCGGTCGCCGGCCTTGAGCTTCCGGACGTCGGGGCCGGTCGCGACCACCCGCCCCGCCGCGCTGTACCCCGGGAAGAAGGGGAAACTGACGTAGGAGGTGTTGGCGTGGTAGTTGGCGAGCTCGGTTCCCGCGCTGACGGCGGAGTAGTCGTACTGGACGAGAACGAGGTCGCCGCGCGGTGTGAGATCCTCCTCGCGGGATTCGAGGCGCGCCTGGCGGGCTTCGGGGAAAACGA
>CAYVKQ010000602.1:0-1667 GCA_964451945.1 uncultured Lentisphaerales bacterium | reverse complement strand
TGGGGTTCATGACGGGATCCATCGACCTGCTTTTCGAGCGGGCCGGCCGTTTCTATATCGTCGACTGGAAGTCCAACAGCCTGGACGGGTTCGAGGAGAACTTTGACAACAACGGACTTGCCGCTGAAATGGCCGCCAGCGACTACTACCTGCAGTACCTCATCTACACGGTGGCGGCCGACGGCTTTCTCCGTCAGTCGTTGGCTGGCTACGACTACGAGCGCGATTTCGGTGGAGTCTTCTACCTGTTTCTCAGAGGCATCGACGGCGGGCACCCGGGACGCGGCATCTTCCACGACCGGCCGTCCGCAGCGTGTGTGCAGGCCCTTGCGAACGAACTGATGTGGGAGGTTGGAGCGTGAGCATTGAAACCTGTAAGCTGCCAGACGAGTTCACCGGGCTGCGCGCCATCGGGATCCTCCGCGATCTGGACACGCACCTTGTCGAGGCTGTAGCGCGGACCCACGGTGTACCGAAGACGGCGGGGCCGGAAGGCGCGCTGCTCCTTGCGCTGGCCAGCCACGCCCTCGACAACGGCCATGTCTGCCTCAGTTTGAACAAGGACGATATTTTCCGTGAGATCGCCGCGGACGAGGAGCGGGCGGGAAACTGCCTGCCGGATGCATGCGGCCGGTGGCTCGACAAGGCCTTGAGTCCCGGCGTGTTTCCCGGCATGTGGTCGCCCGTTGTCGGAACACCGACGGCAAACAAGCCGTTCGTGTTGGACGGCGATCGGCTCTACGTCCGCCGGATGTACGACTACGAGCGCGGCGTGGCGGAAAAGCTTCTAGCCCTGGCACGCGGCACAAGCGACGAAACGCACAGCGTGGACAAGGCTATCGGCGAGCTCCTCCAGGACGCCGATCAGCGGCAGGCGGCGAAGATGGCCCTTTCGCGGCGCCTGACCATCATCACCGGCGGACCGGGAACGGGCAAGACCTACACGGTCGCCCGCATCCTCGCGCTCCTGTCGCAGGAAGCCGAGGCGTTGGGCATGGCCATGCGCGTGCGGCTGGCGGCCCCGACCGGCAAAGCGGCCGCCCGCATGGGAGATAGCATCCGCCAGGCGCAAAGCGAGATCGGCGACAAGTTCCGTCCGAGCGTGACCGTGGAGCCCGCGTGTACGCTGGAGCGCCTGCTCGGTTTCAAAAGCGACTCCCCCTATTTCCGGCATGACGCGTACAACCCGCTCGACGCTGACGTCGTCATCGTGGATGAGGCGAGCATGATCGACATCGCCAAGATGTCGAAGCTTGTGGACGCTCTCGGCCCCGGCGCACGCCTGGTTCTGCTGGGCGACATGCACCAGCTCGCCTCCGTGCAGCCCGGCAGTGTGCTGGCCGAGCTGTGCGAGTCGCAGGGCCTTGAGGAGTGCGTGGCGCGGCTGGCCACAAGCCGCCGCTTCCCGCCGGAGAGCCCGGTCGGCCGCCTCAGCAAGGCGGTCAACGAGGCGCAGGACGCGCGTGCGGCAGAGGCCGCCTGGGAGACTCTGCAACGGGCCGAACACACGGGGACAGCAGAAGCCCCGTCTACGCGCGTGGAGACTTTTAATGTGCCGGCGGAACTAGCCACGCGCCGGGGCTTTGTGAGCACGGCCTTCGCGCGCAGCATGCTCTCCGGCTATCGCGGATTCCTTTCAGCGCAGAACCCAGAGGAGGTCTTCAAAG
>CAYVKQ010000601.1:0-1672 GCA_964451945.1 uncultured Lentisphaerales bacterium | reverse complement strand
CTCGCGGTCTCGTGGACGGCTAGTCGGAGCGTGTCGGGGGCGATGGTGAAGAACCCCAGCGCGCCGAGCCCGTAGCCGCTGGCCTTGAAGCGGTCCGCCTCCGTGTTCAGCACCCCGCCGAAGTGCAGCGTGCCGTCCTGGTCGAAGCAGGTCGGCCAGAGGATGCGCGCCTGCTGGCCCTTCTCGTCCGTCACGATGCCGAGGTCGCGCGTCTGACGGCGCCGGGCGTCGTAGTGGAAGACCCGGTTGCGGTTCCAGGCGTAGAGGTAGACCGAGTCGTCGGGCGCGCGCACCACCGCATTGGCCTCGGCCGGCACCTCCGCCAGCCAGTCGAAGGCCGGGCGGCGCCGCAACCCCGCGGCGATTCGGAAGCGGTAGAGGAACTGCCGCTTGCCGTAGCGGATCACGCCGACCACCTCGCGCCGGTCGCGCGAGAGTCCGCGGATCATCGAGGTGTAGTAGAACCAGTCGTCGCCGAGCGGGCCGTCGGCCTGCGGCGGGGCGCCATGCCTCAGCACCTCCTCGATGGTGCCGGCATCGGGATCGAAGCGCGCGAGGCGGCCCGCGCGGCTGAAGAAGTAGGCGCGCCTGTCCGCGAAGAGCATCGGCATGGCGTAGCCGTGGTGCGCGGCCTGGCCCTTGTCGACGATGGCCCCCGTCCGGAGATCCTTGACGACCAGGTGCGCCGAGGGGTAGGTCAGCCCGTAGAGCTTCTGGCGCGGCTCGTCGAGCTCGACGCGCATGACCGAGTCGTTGTGATAGGCGCGCCCGAGGTCGCTGCAGACGCCGGTGGACGGGTCGTAGCAGAGAAAGTGGCCGCCGCCGTAGGGCGAGGGATGCTCGCCGGTCATGGCCCGGTCGCAGCCGAGATGCGTGCCGAAGTAGACCTTGCCGTCCGCGGCCACCTTGATCTGCGAATGGATCTTGCCCGAGGGGATGATCTGCGCGGCGTTTTCGCCGGCGGCCAGGCTGACGTCGCAGACGGCGGTCACCTGGTCGTTGGAGCGGTCGTAGCGGATCAAGTTGGCTGGATTTCCGTAGGTCGAGGTCCCCAGGTAGAGCGCGCCGTCGCGGCCGACGGCGAGCGCGTCGAAGACCGCGATACCGCGGTAGCGGGGCGGCACGGCCTTGAAGCTGCACCGCAGCACGCGGACCGTGGCGTCCGGCGCGGCGACCGCTGCGGCCGGTGCGAGCAGGAGCAATCCGCACAGGTAGGTCTGGCGTACAACCGTGCCTCTTGTTTTCATGCCTGCATTCTAGGCGATCGGCGGACGGGGCGCAACGTTGCGGTGCACGAGCGCCGGGATCTCCGTCCATCCGAGGCGGCGGCACGCCTCGAGGCGCAGCTCGCCCGCCATCACGACGTACTCGCCGTCCGCGCCGTGCGGCGCAACGACGATCGGCTGCAGCAGCCCCTCGGCGGCGATGCTCCGCGAGAGCTGCTCGACATCCTGCGGATCCTGCGCGGTCGTTCCGGGACGGATGCGCGCTATCTCAATCTTCCGCACGCCCGCATCCTGGGCGCCGCGGCGCGCCTCGTCGGTGCGCCGGTCGTGCCCGGCGCGGAAGGAGTAGATGTAGGGGATCGCCAGGTCCACGGTCGGCGTGCGCTGGATCTCCTCGAAGATGCGCTTGTTGATCAGGTAGCTGGTCTCGGCGCGGTCCTTGACCC
>CAYVKQ010000600.1:0-1678 GCA_964451945.1 uncultured Lentisphaerales bacterium | reverse complement strand
CGCGGGCTTCGCGTCCAAGGCCAGCCGCTTGGCTTCCAGACAGAGTTCCGCGAGCGTTTTCAGTTGGCGCTCCTGCTGCCGGTTCGGCATGACCAACGGCATCTGGCGCAGGTCGGACATCTCGTACCATGTATTGTTGAGAAACCTCTTGATATAGAAAGTCGATATCGATGCGTTCAGGATCGCGAGCAACACAGATGTGGATATCTTAGGGAACACGGATGTGAGACGCGGCGAGGCGGCGTCGAACACGCAAGGCGGCTGGAGCCTGAATTTGAGAGCGACCGATCGGCCATGCCGGCTAAACGCGATGCCTTGTTTGAAATAGCTATGCGGATTTCGGATCACCGGCATGTTGGGTGCCCGTCGTCCGCTATTGGTGAAAAGCCAAGTCACTGCATCTTTCGACCAATCGATGTAGAGCGGGTCGTTGTCCAGCCAGCGGTTGCCCTCGGGGTCGCCCTTGCGGAAGGGCGCGAAGACGCCGCGGCCGCAGAAGCCGTTGTAGATGGCGGCGACGCGCGGAGCGTCGGCGGGATCGGCGTACTCCTCGCTGGAGCGCAGGCCGAGAATGGCGCGCGGGTTGCCCTTTCTCGGCTTCTGTGCGGGGAGCCAGCGCAGGGCCTCCTGGCAGACGGCGCAGAAGGCGGTGTCGGAGACGGTCTTGGCCTTGGGGCTGACGGCCCGCGATCCGGCCAGCAGGTCGGCGGTTTCGGCCCAGAAGTCTAGCAGTTCGGGCGCCTTGCGCCAGACGTCCCACAACTCCTGTTTGCGCCGCTGCCACGCGAAGGCGAAGTCCTCATCCGTCACCACCGACGCGGCGGGGACGATGCGGTAGAGGTCCGTCTTGTTGAAGCCGAGGCGGGCGTTGTCGAAGCGCTCACACAACGGCTCGACGCACGCCTCCCACGCGGCGGGGTCGGCCAGCGGCTTGGCGGGGTTGCCGCCGTGTCGTTCCAAGAGATCGAGGAAGCGTTCTTTGACCTCCGCGTCGGCCAGCCAGCGGCGCGTCCAGGCGTCACGCTTGGCCAGGAGCGCGGCGGCCTGCGGCGTCCCTTCCAGGTAACCGAGGAATCGGGCGTTGTTGGCGGTGGCCAAGCCTTGCCCGCCCTCGGCGATCAAGCCTACGAGCGTCACGTCGCCGGGCTTGAGGGTGTCGTGGTAGGCGGCGATCGCCGCGCGGTTCTGGCTGAACTTCTCGGAGGTCTCGATGCGGGGCCACCACGCCTCGATCAGCGTTTTGACAGCCTGGTTGAAACGGCCGTAGAGCGCGAGGGTGCCGGGGCGCGGCTCAAAAAAGACCCGTTTGTGCGCCTCGCGGTAGACAGAGGCCGGCACGCGGTGGAGGCGCAGCGACTTGAAAACAGCGTGCGGATTTTCTTCTGGAATCACCGGAAAGGCGGCCGCCGCAGAGAGGGGCAACTCGGGCAGATCGAGGTCGGGGCGGGTCATCACGCCAGCCTCGCGCCGCGGCCGGGCCTGCACGAAAAGCGTGGCGTCGTCGGCGGGCGCGGGGCGGGCGGGGGCCGCCTTCTCGGCGACGAAGACCGCCGCGTCGACCGTCACCTCGAACGGGTCGCACGGACCGAGGATGTGCAGGCGGTGGGCTTGCAGCATCTCCCTCATGCGGAGCTTGCTGGCGAGGGTGAAGAAGGTGTCGGAGACGATGAAGCCGAAG
>CAYVKQ010000599.1:997-1683 GCA_964451945.1 uncultured Lentisphaerales bacterium | reverse complement strand
GATCTGCGAGCCCCGCAGGCCGCCAGCCCCGTCGCGGCCGCGGCTGCGGCGCCGGGACTGGTGGCCGCCACCGCGGGCACGCCTGGCGCCCCCGCCGCCGCCGAGGAGAAAATCTCCACACGGCCCCCCAGCCAGCGGCTGGTATCGGGGGTGGAGATCGATCCGCCCGTTCAAGCCCGGATTGAAATCGAAATCTTCAATTTCGCCAAAGAGGGAGTCTGATCCTTGACCGCGACTCATGGTTTTGTTGCGTTTCTGACGCGATATTACGACAAGCTGATCGCCCTGGTGGCTTTCGCCTGCCTGGTCGTCACCCTTGCGGTGCTCCTGCTGGGCAAGAGCCGCGAGGCTTCCGACGCGCAGGCGTATTCCAGCCGGATCGACAGCCTGAAACCCGATAACCCCGAAGTGGAGGCCATCTCCCTGGCCGCCTACTCTAATGCCATGGCCCACCTGAACCGCCCCTACCGCATTCCCATCGACTCCACCCGCCAGGCGGGTTTCTTCATCCCCGAGACGCGCATCTGGTGCGCCAACCGCGACTGCCTGGCGCTGCTGGCGCGGACGGCGACGGAATGTCCGGTCTGCCAGACCGCGCAACCCGCCGAACCGACGGAGGTTGCCGGGTACGACGGAGACGGCGGGGGGATCCCCGACGCCTGGGAACGGACATACGGGCTCAACCC
>CAYVKQ010000599.1:0-987 GCA_964451945.1 uncultured Lentisphaerales bacterium | reverse complement strand
CCCGCTGGACCCGGCCGATGACCGCCTGGACAGCGATGGCGACGGTTTTGACAACCTGGCGGAATTCAAGGCCGGTACCGATCCGACCGACCCGAAAAGCCATCCCGATCTGCTCGGGCTGATCCGTGTTGAAAAAATCGTGGCCACGCGCCTGCCCATCAAGTTCATGGGGGCTACGAGGCTGCCCAACGGACAGCATCGCTGCCAGATCAACATGTGGGAGGGCGGACGGAAGCAGGCGACATCCTATTTTGTGCTCGAAGGGGAACCCATTGGAAAGACCGAGTACAAACTCTTGCGGTATATCGAAACGTCCGAGAAGCGGATCAGCCCGGTTACAGGAACGGCCATGACCTTCATCGACAAACGGGTCGAGATCGGACGCGGCGACAAGGTGATCAAGCTGAAACTCGATGAGAACGCCGTCGAAGCCGACTATCGCATCACGTTGGTCCAGACGCTCGATGGAAGCCGGTTCGAGGTCGCCGGAGACGGCGAGTTCAAAGTTGGCGACAAGAAGTACCGTGTAATCTCCGTTGACAATCAGGCCACGGCTGTTGTATTACGGAGCGATGCGGACGAAGTGGATGTCACGATTCCCCAACTGTGACCTTCCCGTCTCAAGCCCCTCGGTTAACCCTTGTCACGGGTCAATTTAGCGTTCAGAGGAGAAGAATCCAATGATGAATGTTGTACAGCGGATGTCCAAATACTCCGCAATTATCGCCGTGTTTGCCCTCTGCGCGCCCATCCGGGCGCAGGACGGGCTTGCCGGCGAACTGGATGACCTCCTTGGGCTGGGGGCCGCTCCCGCGCCCGCCGCCGAGGCTGTCGAGGCCGCCGTCGAGGCGCCCGCCGCTGAGGCTGTCGAGGCCGCCGTTGAGGCGCCCGCCGCCGAGGCTGTCGAGGCCGCCGTCGAGGCGCCCGCCGCTGAGGCTGTCGAGGCCGCCGTTGAGGCGCCCGCCGCCGAGGCTGTCGAGGCCGCCG
>CAYVKQ010000598.1:0-1685 GCA_964451945.1 uncultured Lentisphaerales bacterium | reverse complement strand
GGCGTGGCACGGGCATCTTGCCCGTGTTCCATGGGCGGGACGCCCATGCCACGAGAAATGTTGCAGGACCCGCCGGGGACGGCGGGCTCCACCAGACGGCGCGCGGCGTTTTCACGGTGATGGTTCCGCCAGCGGAAAGGGGGTGAGTCCCCGTTGTTTGGCGAAGGCGGCGTTGCGGCGGCAGAAGGGGGCGTTCGGGAAGACGCGCAGCAGTTCGTCATCCGTGGCCGTTTCCAGGCGCGACAGCACGTCCAGGGCGTCGAGGTTCCTCGCGCGCAGGTGCCGGCCGCCGCGGACACCCCAGACCGCGCCGCTGAGCAAGGTGGCGGCGAACAGACCGGCGGCCAAGAGGGCCGGCGCCAGGGAATATGTCCGCGGTCGCCGCCGCCACAGCCGTATCGCGTCGCCGACTAAAAGTACATAGCAGCTGATCGTGGACAGTAGCGTGAAGGTGATGTAGCGCGACGGGGTGGACTGCAGAATGCCGAATCCACTCCTGCCGATGGTGATCGAGAGGGCGGTGCAGAAGCCGAAAAGCGCGACCGCGATCCAGAAAACACCGCTGGCGTGCCGCCCGGAGCGGATTGCGCGCCACATTCGGAAGGCTATGTAGCCGCAAATGAGCAGGCCGCACAGGGCGGCCAACGGCGGGATCGGGGCGGCGGGTGCGCCGACCGTCGCGAGGAAGAAATAGACGAAGGCGAAGGGGCGTCTCAGCAGGGGTGCGAGTTCGGGATGCTGGGGTGGTTTGACGTAGCCGTGGAAGTAGACGAGCCACACGGCAACGGCCGCGCAACCCCAGGAAATCATCCACGGCCAGCGCCTGCCGCGGCAGGTTGACAGCAGCGCGAGCCCGACCCACCAGACGATCAATCCCATCACCGAAGAGAACGACGCCAGTGTCGCCAGCGTTCCGGCGGCGAGGAGGAGCCACGCCCGTGTGCGCATGCCGGAGCCTGCGCACAGACGGCTGAGCGTCCACAGGCAGGCAACCGCGAAAAACGCCGCCGAGACGAAGGTGATCTGAAACCCCCAGAGGAGGTTTTCGAATTGGCGCGGGGAGGGAAGCATCCAGACGACGGGGATGAAAAGAAGGCGGCGGACGCGCGCCGGGAATTGCGGCTGTTCAGCCGACGCCTCGCGCGCCAGCATCGGCAGAAGTGCGCCAAGCAACCCGAGACAGACAAACATGCAGAACTTGGGCAGGTGGTCTCCCAGCATGTGGAACTCCGCGAGATAGAAGAGCTTCGGCCACACCAGACGGTGCTCATTGTGCAGCCCCCAGATCTGCGCCCAGTGGTAGGTCCCATCGAGATGCCTGCGCACCATGTCGACGACGATCCATTCGTCCCAGAACGGCACGTTGACGCCGTAGACTTGGATATAGGCAGCGGTCGATACAATCGCGCCGAGCGCGAGGGTCCAGAAAAGTGGCGTAGCCAGAGGCGATTCGCAGCATTGGCCGACCCGCGCGATGCGGCGGTCAAGCCATTGAACAAGACGCGGCATCGGAGCGCGGACGGAATCGGTCGTTTGTCTGAGCGGCAAACTTTCGGCATCGCGGGACATATGAATCCTCCTTTGTGCATTCACCGGCGTACGTGTCTCAACCCCGCGGCAGGAAATCGGAGGAGGACGCCGAGAGGGCGGGGCTGTAAAAGGGGGCGTGGCGGAGGGGCGTCCAG
>CAYVKQ010000597.1:0-1687 GCA_964451945.1 uncultured Lentisphaerales bacterium | reverse complement strand
AGCTCCCAGACATCGAGTTCGGTGACGGCGATTTCGACGCGTTCCGCGCGGATCAAGAACAGTGGGCGACGCTTACGGGGCGTGAGTGGCACGAGTGCGACGCGGCGGTGGTCGAGAAAGATCTCCCCCCGGTTTTCGTATTGCACGAGGTGCAGGACGTGGTAGCGGTCGTTAAACCCCTCCTCATCGTAGCGGACCAGCGGCACGCCGTTGGCGACCGGGACGACCGTGGCGTCGGGGTCGCCGAGGTCGAAGTGGACGCCCAACTGCCGTCCCGCCGCCATCCCCGGCCGGCCCGCCTTCTCCCAGGCGCGCTCCGCCTCCTCGTCGGCCAGCAGGATGGCGCACACCCCTTTGTCCGGGCCGAAGGTTTGCATCACGCGGAAGCAGATGCGCACGGCGATATTGGCGACATCGCGGTCGGGCACGACACCGAGCAGTCGCGCGGCGCCGTCGGCATAGGGGGCGCGGAGGCCGAAGCCGCGGCGCGTCCGCATGGCGGCAAGCTCGTCAGCGGAGAGCAGGAACGGCGCCGGCGCCCGCTGCAATCCCTCCATGAGGTTCCGCGCCCGCAGCCGGTCGAGCAACACACTGGGCGGCGGCGCGGCGACAACCGCTTCCCAGGCGAAGGCGCGCAGCGCCTCCGGCGGTGGCGACAGTGCGTGGTCGGCAGCCGCGAAGGCGCCGTTGGCCAGGTCGACACGGAGGCGTAGCGCGGGCGGCGCGAGGGCGGTCTCGGCGTCGGGCGTCGGCCGCCAGTCGCGGAGCAGGGCGTCCGCCGCCGAGGGACGTCCCCGCCGCAGGGCGAGCGCCGCGAGACAGGGCAGCGTGAGTTGCGGATTGTCGATCCCCGCCTCCAGCAGGCGGGCCCAGGCATGCTCCGTGACGGCGTCGTCACGGCCGGCGCTGGCGAAGGCCACCCGCAGGTCGCGGTCGAATCGCTTGATGCGCTGCGGCTGGCGGAAATACCAGGCGTCGGCGCGGCGCGCCCACGGCATGGCCTCTGCCGTGTCGCCGGGCGGCGGCGCCACGGCCTTCTCCAGAACGGCGATGGCGGGGAGTCCCTTGAGCCATCCGCCGGCGCGCCGCGCGTAGGTCTCGTCGTTCATCGTCGGCTGCGGCGTGAACGTTGTCTCCGGTGACGGCGCGTCGAGCACCAGGGCGGTGCGGGCGTCGAGCGACGGCGGCACAGCGGCCGTCCCCGGATGCAGCGCCGCGAGAGCCAGCGGAATGGCGGGATGCATGGTCGTCTGCACGGGGTTGGCGCGCGCGGGCACGCCCGACATGAGGAAAACCGGCCCCGAAAAGCGCGCCGTGTTCAGTTGCATGTCGGTCATGGACCAGCAGAACGTCAAACGCTTGGTGATGGGGTCGACAGCGAGCGAGGCGAGGCCGCTCAGCGTATGCTCGGGGACGTCCCATTGCATCCACGCGGCGCCGGCGTCGTGCAAGTCGCGGGCGTACAGCGCGAGCCGGGCTTGTCCGCTGTACTGTTCGTCCACCGTCCCGATGGCGCACCACAGGCGGTTCTCGAAGACAACGGGCGCGACATTGATCACGTGCGGGGTGTCGCAGGGAATCAGGATGGGACGGTTGCAGTGGATCAGGTCGCGCGAGGTCATGTGATGGATGCCGGTGACGCGGACATGATACGCCCCACCCATGCCCTGAATCTCCCCCAGCCACA
>CAYVKQ010000596.1:0-1688 GCA_964451945.1 uncultured Lentisphaerales bacterium | reverse complement strand
GAAGTGTACGGAAACGCGCGCGAAGGGGTGTGGCAAACGGGGTATCTGGATGATCTATCGGGCGGCGGCCAGTTTCAGACCGACGTCCGGCTGCGCCACTGCACGGTGTTCACCAACGGGACCACGGGCGTGCAGATCGACTACTGGTCGCGCGGATCGGCGGAGAACACCGTCATGGCTGGTCACCGGTTGTACGGCATGTACTGGAAGCAGTTGAGCCTTTCTTCGGCGACCGCGACGAACTGTGCCTTTCACGGCAACGGGACCAACCTCTACCGCGACATCAAATTCGATCCAAAAGTGATCGATTCCGAGAAGGACCTAAACGCGTTGTCCGGTTGGGCGAACATGATTGTGGTGGAACCCGGCTTCCGCGCCGCCGCCGCCTTCGACCTACGGCTGCGTCCCGGATCGGCGTTGATCGACAAGGGGACGCCGACGGCGGCAATCGATCTCGATCTCTACGGCAACTTGCGTCTGAGCGGTGCGGCGGTCGACATCGGCGCCTTCGAACGCCCCCAGTATTCCGGGACGACGCTGCTGGTGAGGTGAGCGCCGCGAGGCCGCGCCTTGGCCGCCGTGCAACGTCGGCCGCGGGCCCGTTTTCGGATGGACGGCGCAACCCTTTTTTGGTATTGTTCCAACAACGCTGATCTTTTGTCCTGACATCGGAGGTACATCATGAACCGGGTGCTGTTTGCCGCGCTGGGGCTGCTGTGGTTCGCTGGTTTGCCGGAGGGGGCGCGCGCCGCGCCGCGGACCTGGGACGGTTCCGCTTCGTCCGATTGGTTCGACGCGGACAACTGGAATCCCTCCGGCGTGCCCGCGGCGGGCGACGACGTGACCATCAACACGGGCGGGACGGCGCTACTGAGCGCCGACACGCCGGCACTGGCTTCGCTGTCGCTGACCGGCACGCTGGTCTTCACCAACTGGAACACGACCCTCTCGGCGACGAATGTCGTGATCGCCTCCGGCGGCGTGATGACCCTGCCGCCGGCCTACACCAACGCCGTCATGTCCAACAACGTCGTGATCGTCTGCTCGAACCTGACGGTCGCGACAGGCGGCAAGATCGACACGGACGGCAAGGGCTATGCCGGCGGCGCCGCCGCTCAACGCGGGCATGGTCCCGGCGCGGGATGGGGAACCTCTTCAACGGGCAGCGGCGGCGGGCATGGCGGTTTTGCCATGGAGGTGGACTCTGCTCCCGGCGGGGCACCGTATGGCGACGCCGCCTCTCCGTTCGCTCCCGGCAGCGGCGGCGGCGGCGGCAACCGTACCGGTGGCGCCGGTGGGGGCGCGATCCGCATCGAGGCATCCGGGGAGGTCGCGGTGAACGGGACGATCTCGGCAAACGGGGTAGCCGGGGTGTGGGAGAGCTACGGCGGCGCCGGCGGGTCGGGCGGCGGGATTTTCATCCGTTGCCGGACGCTCGCCGGCGCTGCGGGCGGCGTGATCTCTGCCGACGGCGGCGACGGCTGGTATTCGGCCTACAGCACCCCCGGCGGCGGCGGCCGGATCGCCGTCGAGTACGACACGGAGGCCCAGGGCGCCCGCCCCCCCGTTCTGTTTCGGGCGCTGCCCGGCAAGATGGGAACCGTCGCCAAGCCTACGGTCATGAGCGAATACCGCGGCGAGATCGGCACGCTCTGGTTTTCCGATTCGCGGTTCCTGGAGTCCGCACC
>CAYVKQ010000595.1:0-1693 GCA_964451945.1 uncultured Lentisphaerales bacterium | reverse complement strand
CGAGGAATGCCCGGAACTCTTGTTGACGCCCTGTGCCGTGAGCGTCCCCTCGATGCGTGCCTCTCTCGCCACTTCCAGGTAGAGTACGCCCCCGCCGAAGCCGCCCAGATTGCCGCCCGCACACCCGCCGGCGCCGGCCATGTGCGGCATGTCTTCGTCGTCGAAGACTGCCCGCGCGTCGGTGATGCGCGCGCCGCGGCCCCCATGCGAACCGCCGGGACAATTGTAGGCGTTGGGTCCGCTGCCGCCGGAATAGGAGAGGTCGAGCCACCTTCCCAAGGGACCATAGCCCCAGGTGGACTGCCCCGGCAACGCCGTGGCGGCGGACAAGTAGGCGCCGCCGAGACCGCCAAAGAAGCCCTGCCCGTCGGCGGTGATCCTGCCGCCTTTGCGAACGGCGAGGTTCCGCGTTTTGATGCGCGCGCTGACGCCGTTCGTCGGATGCGAGACGCAGATGAAGCGGGTGTTGTTCGTGACCGAGAGCGTTCCCCCCACCTCGACGAGCCCGCCCGCCGGCACGCGGTCATAGCCGTTGGTCGCCTGCAGTTCGGCGGCGCGGTAGACGACCTCGGCATACGCGCCGGTGACGACGAAATCGCCGCCGACCGTGAACGCGACCGGCCCGGCGCCGCCCACGCGGCGGAAACCGCCGACAAGAGAGTCGCTGTGGCACGGGAAGCGGTACAGGAGCGCCCCGCCGATGTCGAGACGCGGACCGTAGGGAGTGCTGCCGCCGTACGAGGCGTTGAGCACAACGTCATGCGCGACGTTCACCTGGAAGCCGTCCTGCGTGAACGCGAGCCAGGTCCCCTTCAGGACGATCGAGTCGCACGAAAGCGTGCCCGTACCCGTGTGGAGCTGCCCGAAGACATTGCACGGCGCGCCGGAAAAGAGCGCATCGTCAGTGAGGTACAGCGTGCCGCACTCGCCGAAATAGCGGTAGCTCTCGTAGTGGTAGCAGGTCCCGGCCCAGGTGTAGGGCGCGAGCGTGAACGAGAGCGCCGTCTGCCCGAGCGCCGCCTGCGCGGCGCGGTCGTAGTGGACCGCGATGCGTCCGCCCCCGCCGTCGGTGCCGTTGTTCGCCTTGCCGCCGCTCTTCGCGGCGAGCTGGGCCTTGCCCGTGATCGTGCGGCACTGGATCTCGATGGCGCCGCCCGAGCCGCCGCCGGCGTTCTGGCCCGACGCCGACTGCGCGTTGCCGCCGTTCGCGGCGAGTGTGCCGTCGAGCACGACCGCGCCCGTCGCCTCGATGAGCACCGCGCCGCCGCCCGCGCCGCCCGCGCACGTCGCCGAGGTGGAGCCGCCGGCGGAACCCGGCTCGCGCGGATGCGCCGCGTCGCCGTAGGGACGCGTCAGATCGAGGTAGGCGGCACTGGGACCGCCCGCCGCACCGCCGTACGCGCCGCCGCCGTCCCAGACGCCGCCGCCGGGACCCGCGCCATACGAACCGGCGGCGCCGAGCCAGCCCTTCGCGGAAACGTCGATGGCGGCGAGCGCATCCAGCATCAGGTTGGTGCAAACCACCCACACGCGGCTCGTCGGGCACTGGTAGCCGCCGCTGCACGGGTCGCAGGTGAGCTTCGCCCGCGCGCCCAGCACGACGTCGTATGCGCGGACCGCGCTTTCCCAGCCGACCGCGTGGATCGTCACCGCGGCGGACGAGACGCCGTTGCTGACGACGAGTGCATCGAGT
>CAYVKQ010000594.1:0-1697 GCA_964451945.1 uncultured Lentisphaerales bacterium | reverse complement strand
GCTCCTACATTAATGAGTTCAGCATGCAGTTCGATTTCAAGGTCCCCGAAATCGGCAAGTGGTATGCCTTTTTGCAAACCAACACCAGCAACGGCAATGACGGGGATCTCTTTGTCAATGCCGACGGCCAGATCGGCGTCGCCTCCACCGGCAACGGCACGCGCAACATGTTCTACCGCATGGCCACCGAAGGGCAGTTCAAGGTCTCGCGCGTGCGCCGCAGCGACGCCTGGAAGATGGGCGTCAAGATCTACGACGCCGTGACCCGCCAGCCGGTCACGCCCGACCAGGCCCGCGAACAGGCGATGGACAAGGCCGCCTACGACCAGAACTACGAGTGCGCGTTCGCCAGCGAGACCGGCGCGCTGCTCACCCACGAACTGATCAACGGAGCGGTGTGGGACGGCGGCATCATCTGCGAGCAGGCGTGGAGCGAGGGCGCGCTGGCGCTGCTGGCCGACTCGAAGCACCCGCTGTATGCCGGGTGCGACGTGGCGCGCCGGCGCGACTTCACCTTTGTCCCCGTCGGCGAGTTCGACGGCGACTGTTGCCGCGTCCTGGCCGCGCTGCGGATGCGCGATACGCGCCTCCCCGACCAGAAGCGCATGCTGGAGCCGGTGCTCGCGCTCCCCGGCTTCCGCCGCCTGGCCATCGACATGACGGGCATCGGCCTCGGCCTCTTCGAGTTCACCCAAGAGCGTTTCCCGCGCAAAGTCATGGGCGTGGATTTTTCGACCAGCGTGCCGGTCACCCGCCGCATCCAGGCCGAGGGGCGCAAGGCGCCGACCGTGCGCGTCACCGAGGCCATGGCCGTCGACCTGCTCGGCTATTACGAGGACCGCCGCATCAAGCACCCCTGCGACGCCGTCTACCGCGACGACCTGCGCAAGCCCGAGCGCGTGACCAGCCCAGGCGGGCGCGTCTCCATCGCCGCCACGCGCGACGAAGCCGGCCATGCCGATCATTTCTGGGGCCACGCGCTCATGATCCGGGCGCGCCTCGCCGGACCGTCTGGCCCCTCCTTCAAGCCCGCACCCTTCGCGGCCGGCGAAACCTACGAAGACAAGGCGGTGATGTGATGGCCGGACTCGCGAAAACCAAAGCCCCGTCCAAGCCCGCGCGCACGCGCTTCAGCTTCGCCGACCCCTCCTCCTGGTTCGGATCGGCGCGCCGCGCGCGGGCCGCGCGCGCATTCGAGAAGAGCGACTACGGCGTGTGGGCCGAGACGATCAACCCGCTGCGCGGCCTCACCGCCGCGCGCGCCCAGGAGATCTTCGACCGCGCCCGGCGCGGCATCTATGCCGAGCTCGCCTACATCTACCAGGAGATCGAGGCCGCCGACCCGACACTCTTCATCTGCACCGAGCGGCGCGAGGCCTCCACCGGCGCGGCCGACTGGCGCGTCGTCACCTGCAACCCCGACCGCACCCCCGGCTTCGACTCCAACCTGGCCGAGGAGCAGCAACACTTCCTCTCGGCCGCCTACGGCATGGCCGGCGACGAAATCAGCGCCCTGGCCGAGCACCTGGAGCGCGGCTTCTTCCGCGGTTTCGCGCACGCCCGCCCCGTCTACGAGCCCGGTGGCGTGGTTGGCTTCGAGTTCCACAACCAATGGAATTTCGCCCGCGACCCCGCCAGCGGCGAGTGGTGGTGGAACCCCGCCGCCTCCTATGCCGCCAGCGCCGATTTCACGCCGG
>CAYVKQ010000593.1:0-1697 GCA_964451945.1 uncultured Lentisphaerales bacterium | reverse complement strand
CCTGCGCCGACCTGCTGCCCGAGCGCGCGGCGGCCAAGGCGGCCGAGTTCGGCGTCGCCAAAGCGGGCGGTGTCGCCGACCTGCTCGCCGACCCCGAAGTCGCGATCGTGGTGAACCTGACCGTGCCCAAGGCGCACGCCGAGGTCGCGCTGGCGGCGATCCGCGCCGGCAAACATGTGCATGGAGAGAAACCGCTGGGAGTTACGCGGGAGGAGGGCGCTGCGGTTCTGGCGGCGGCGGCCAAGGCGAAGGTCCGCGTCGGCTCCGCGCCCGACACTTTTCTCGGCGGCGGCCTCCAGACCTGCCGCAAGCTGATCGACGACGGCTGGATCGGCAAGCCGATCGCGGCCAACGCCTTCATGCAGTGCCACGGCCATGAGAGCTGGCACCCCTCGCCCGAGTTCTACTACGAGCGCGGCGGCGGGCCGATGCTCGACATGGGGCCGTACTATCTCACCGCCCTCGTCTCCCTGATCGGCCCGGTGGCTCGCGTCAGCGGCTCGGCGCGCACCACCTTCCCCACCCGCACCATCACCAGCCAGCCGAAGTACGGCAAGGTCGTCACGGTCGAGACGCCGACCCACCTCGCCGGCGTGCTCGACTTCGCCGACGGCGCGGTCGGCACCCTCGTCACCAGTTTCGACATCTGGGCCCACCACATGCCTTGCATCGAGATCTACGGCACCGAGGGATCGCTCGCCGTTCCCGACCCCAACGGCTTCGGCGGCGCCGTCCGCGTCAAGCGCTTCGACACCAAGGAGTGGCTGGAGGTCCCGCTCACCCACGGCTACGCCGAGAACAGCCGCGGCATTGGCGTCGCCGACCTTGCCGCCGCCGTCGCGAACGGCCGCCCCCACCGCGCCTCGGGCGAGCTGGCGATGCACGTGCTCGACGTGATGCTCGCCTTCGAGGAGGCTTCGCTCGCGGGCAAGGCGGTAGCCATCAAGACGCCCTGCGCCCGCCCCGCGCCGCTGCCACTGGGGCTGCGGCAGGGGGAGATCGACTGAGAGAGAAGGCGTTAGGCGCTAGGCGCTAGGGGTTAGTGTCCCATGCCACCCGACATCGGCACTGATACTAACCCCTAGCGCCTAGCGCCTGATCCCTAACGCCTAGCGCCTAATCCCTAACGCCTATGGACTCCTCCTCCAGCCGTCCGCCGCCCCGTTTCCTGCTCGCGCCGGCGTCGATCACTGAACCGCTCCCGTTCGGGACGATCTTCCCGGCGGGCGCCCCGCTGGAGGTCGATGTCGGAGCGGGCAAGGGGCGGTTCCTGCTGGCGCGGGCGCGGGCGAATCCCGGTGTCTGCTACGTCGCCATCGAGCGGATGCTGGGGCGCGTCCGCAAGATCGACGCCAAGCTGGCGCGCGGCGGCCTGGCCAATGTGCGGATCATCCGGCTGGAGGCGTGCTACGCGCTGCAGTATCTGTTTCCCCGGAAGCGGATCCGCACCGTCTACATCCACTTCCCCGACCCCTGGCCCAAGCGGCGCCACCACAAGCGGCGCCTCTTCTCGCCGGAGTTTCTCGACATCCTCCACGACCGCCTCGTCCCCGGCGGCACGGTCCAGGTCGCCACCGACCACCTCGACTACTTCGCCGAGATCCGTAAAACGCTTACGGGCGACAGCCGCTTCCACGAAGTCCCGCCCATCCCGCGCCTGCCGGAAGAGCAAACCGATTTCGAACTGATCTTTCGCG
>CAYVKQ010000592.1:1280-1710 GCA_964451945.1 uncultured Lentisphaerales bacterium | reverse complement strand
CGACCGCATCGTCGACGCCTTCCCGACCGACCAGCAGGAGCAGGTGCGCACGCAGTTGTCGGTCAGCATCGTCGCGGTGATTTCGCAGTTGCTCCTGCCGCGCGCCGATAAGCCGGGCCGCGTCGCCGCCTTCGAGGTCATGATCGCGACGCCGTCGATCCGCTCGCGCATCCGCGACAACAAGACCTTCCAGATCACGTCCGACATCCAGACAGGCGCGAAGTACGGCATGAAGACGCTGGATGCGCATCTGCTGGAGCTCTACCTCGCCGGCAAGATCCAATACGATGATCTGGTGACCAAGTCGCAGGACGCCGACACCTTGGTCGAGAAACTGAAAGAGGAACTGGCGGAGCGGGGACGGTAATATGAACGACACCCATGAATTCGACCCCGTGCTGGACCTGGCCATCGCCAACGGTGTGGTGGA
>CAYVKQ010000592.1:0-1270 GCA_964451945.1 uncultured Lentisphaerales bacterium | reverse complement strand
CGCAGGCCCAGGATCTCCGCGAAGAAAAGGCGCGCTCCGGCAAGTCCGCCCGCCACCTGCTCATCGACGGGGGCTTCGTCGCCGAGGACGCCCTGCTGGGGATGATGGCCGCCTACCAGGGGTGCGAAGTCGTCGACCTCCCCTCGCTCTCCCTTTCGCAGGAAGTCATCAAGAGCATTCCCGCGAGCGTGGCGCGCATGTACAACGTGGTGCCGGTCAAGGCCGGCGCCGGCTCGATCACCCTGGCGACGTCCACCATTGTCGACCCGTATGCGATGGACGAAATCATGTTCGTCCTCGCCAAGGATGTCACGTATGCGATGGCGCGTGAAGCCGACATCCGCGCCCGGGTGTCCGAGTATTACGGCGATGAGAGCGTGACGGTCAGCGATATGCTGAACAGTCTGGAAGGCGAGATTTCTCAGGACGCCTCGCTGGCCGTCGGCGACGAAGCGGACGAAAAGGGGATCGAGCAGCTCGCGGCGGCCGCGCCGGTGATCCGGTTTGTGAACCTGGTGCTGTACCAGGCCGTCACCGACCGCGCTTCCGATATTCACTTTGAACCGTTCGAGAAAGAGTTCCGCATCCGCTACCGCGTCGATGGCGCCCTGTACGAGATGCCGCCGCCGCCGCGGCGGCTGGCGCTGCCGATCATCTCCCGCGTCAAGGTGATGTCGGGGCTGAACATCGCCGAGCGCCGCCTGCCGCAGGACGGCCGCATCGCGCTCACCGTTGCCGGCCGCCATGTCGATCTGCGCGTCTCGTGCCTGCCGACCCGCTTTGGCGAGAGCGTGGTGCTGCGCGTGCTCGACCAGAGCGTCGTCTCGCTGGATATCGACACCCTCGGCATGCCCGACGACGTGTTGGATATCCTTACACTGGACATCGAAAAACCGAACGGCATCATCATCGTTACCGGGCCGACCGGCTCCGGCAAGACGACCACGCTCTATTCGTGCCTGCGGCGCATCAATACGATCGACCAGAAGCTGCTGACCGCCGAGGAGCCGGTCGAGTACGACATCGACGGCATTGTGCAGGTGCCCATCAACCCCATCGCGGGCAACACGTTCCCCATCGTGTTGCGCGCCTTTCTGCGCCAGGACCCCGATGTGATGATGATCGGCGAGATCCGCGACCTGGAAACGGCGCAGATCGCCGTGCAGGCCTCGCTGACCGGCCATCTGGTGCTGGCCACACTGCATACCAATGATTCGGTGTCGGCCATCACCCGGCTAATCGACATGGGCGTGGAACCGTTTCTGCTGGC
>CAYVKQ010000591.1:0-1710 GCA_964451945.1 uncultured Lentisphaerales bacterium | reverse complement strand
ACCGCGACTTCGTCTACAACGACCGCTTTGTGGATGTCAATGACGCTTGGCGGCACTCGATGTGGTGCGAGTTCATGTACCAGCGCCTGCTGCTCGCCAAGGATCTTCTGCGCCAGGATGGCTCCATTTTCGTCTCGATCGATGACAACGAAGTCTTTCCCCTCGGCATGGTGATGAATAAAGTTTTCGGCCCATCTAACTTTGTCGCCACCTGCATATGGCAGAAGCGTACATCGCCTGACGCACGCATTGACCTCGGACCAGCCCACGATTACATACTGGTCTGGAGCAGAAGCAAGAACGATACGACTTTTAACCGCTTGGGGAAGTCCGAAGACCAACGTGCGAAGTATAAGAATCCAGACGCCGATCCAAGAGGGCCATGGACATCTACAGATTTTACTGCCCAGGGCTATCGGCCGAATCAGATGTATCCGATCACGACTCCAGGCGGAGAAACTTATAGTCCGCCGCCTGGTCGTTGTTGGGCCAATGTTGAACCTGTTTTCAAGCAACTCTCAGTTGATGGGCGCTTGTGGTTTGGAGCCAACGGCAAAGCACGCCCGAGAGTCAAGACCTACCTGTCAGAGTCTGAAGGTATACGCTCTTGGACGTGGTGGCCCAACACAGAAGTTGGCCATAACCAAGAGGCAAAAAAGGAAGTCATCAGCATTTTGGGGGACGACGTAGACACAATTTTTTCCACCCCAAAACCCGTTCGTCTAATTGAACGGATCATCGGCCTAGCCACCGGCCCCGACGACCTCGTGCTCGATTTCTTTGCAGGCTCCGGCACCACCGCCCATGCGGTCATGAAAATGAACGCCGAGGACGGCGGCAACCGCCGCTTCATTCTCGTGTCAAACGCCGAGGCCACGGCCGACGCGCCCGACAAGAACCTTTGCCGCGACGTTTGCGCCCGCCGCGTGAGGCGCGTGATCGAAGGTTTCGGCGACATGCCCGCCTTGGGCGGGGACTTCGCTTATCTGCGCTGCCGCCGCATCGCACCCGGCCGGTTGCTCGACATCGAACATGCCCAGGTGTGGACGGCCCTGCAGATGATCCACCGCGACACGCTCGCGCCGTTCGAGCCCGCCAGCTTCTCTTGGGCGGGCGACGGGGAATCGGCGCTGGCCTACGTGCCGCGCTTTTCCGCCGCGATCCTCCCCGCCTTGCGCGAAGCCGTCGCGGACTGTGCCGCCGTCACCCTCTATTCATGGCAACCCGAAACCCTGCGGCAGCATATCCGCGCCGCGCATGTCCAGCACGAGGCCATCCCCGAAAGCCTCGCCCGCCGTTTCGGCATGAAAGGCTGACCCCGACATGAGCATCCAGTCACTCCGAGGATTCCAGGAAGAGGCCGTCACCAGTGGCTTCGGCCTCTTCACCGCCGCCAAAGAGCTTTTGGCCGCCGCCGGTGCGGACGCGGCGGGCCGCGCCGCCGCGATCAACCACAACGGCTATCTGCTCATCGAGGCCGCGACCGGCTCCGGCAAGACCCTCATGGCCGGAACCATTGTGGAACGCTTCACCCAGATCGAAGATGTCGTGTGGTTCTGGTTCGCCCCCTTCAAAGGTGTGGTCGGCCAGTCCGCCGCTTTTCTGCGCGAGCAGTTCCACGGCCTGCGCCTGCGCGAGCTGACGGACGACCGCGTCGCCGCCGGCAGCCGCCGCGGCGATGTCTTTGTCACCACCTGGCAGACCGTGGCC
>CAYVKQ010000590.1:0-1714 GCA_964451945.1 uncultured Lentisphaerales bacterium | reverse complement strand
GGACGCCGTCCGGACGCCGCCGTCCGCGGCGCGCTGAGCGCCACCTTGACGATCAGCCGCTCCTCGCTGCCGGCCGGCAGCACGGGCCGGTCCAGCGACACCGCGCACCCCACCCGGGCCTGCGCCCCCGCGGCGGCCAGGCAGGCCGCCAAACCCATGATCCACACGGTGACTTTCTTCATACCGCCTCCCCTTTCTCCGGATTGTCCGGTTGGTTGATGGCGCCAATATACGAAAGGCCGCCGCGGCCGTTGCCACAAGGCCCTGAAAAAGATGTAAAAGAACTGTAACAAAGGCGGCCCCGCGCGCGCAAATTCCGCGCGGAAGCGTGCCGCGAAAGTGTTGTGGCGCGGGCCGCTTTCTGCTATAGTATGAAAAGATTCATCAACGAAAGAAAAGGCATGTCTCCAGACACTTCGGTTCCGAATCCGGATGACGAAATCTCGGCTGCCGCCGCCGCCGCAAACGCGGCGGGCGGCTACACCGCGGCGAACATCACAATCCTCGAAGGCATGGAGGCCGTGCGCAAGCGGCCGGCCATGTACATTGGCGACACCGGCCCGCGCGGCTACCACCATCTGGTCTACGAGGTGATCGACAACTCGATCGACGAGGCGCTGGCGGGCTACTGCACGCACATCGAGGTTTCGCTCAATCCCGACGGTTCGGTCAGCGTCACCGACAACGGGCGCGGCATCCCGGTCGACATCCACCCCACCGAGGGGCGCCCCGCGCTGGAGATCGTGCTGACGACGCTGCACGCGGGCGGCAAGTTCGACAGCTCGAACTACAAGGTCTCGGGCGGCCTGCACGGCGTCGGCGTCTCGTGCGTCAACGCCCTGTCGGAGTGGATGGACGTCGAGGTCCGCCGCGACGGCAAAATCCACCACCAGCGCTTCGCCCGCGGCATCCCGGCGACGCCGCTGGAGGTCGTCGGCGAGACGCGCGGCACGGGGACGAAGGTGACGTTCTTCCCCGACCACGGGATCTTCACCTGCCGCGGCTTCCAGTGGGACATCCTGTCGAACCGCCTGCGCGAGCTGGCCTTTCTCAACCGCGGCATCCGCATCACCTTCCGCGACATCGATTCGGGGCGCAGCGAGGTGTTCCTGTTCGAGGGGGGCATCGCCGAGTTCGTCGCCTTCCTCAACACCAACAAGAGCGCCGTCCACCCCGGCGTGATCTACTTCGCGGGCGAGCGCGACGGTGTCGTCTGCGAGATCGCGATGCAGTACACCGACTCGTACAACGAGAACGAGCACAGCTACTGCAACAACATCAACACGGTCGAGGGCGGCACGCACCTCAGCGGCTTCCGCGCGGCGCTGACGCGCACGGTGAACAAGTACGCCGCCGACCATGCGCTGGTCAAGGCGAACGACGAGGCGATGAGCGGCGACGACATCCGCGAGGGGCTGACCGTCATCCTGAGCGTCAAGGTGCCGCAGCCGCAGTTCGAGGGACAGACCAAGACCAAGCTCGGCAACGGCGAGGTCGAGGGGATCGTGGCGCAGATCGTCAACGACCAGTTCGGCGCCTTCCTCGAGGAAAACCCCGCGGTCGGGCGCAAGATCATCGAGAAGGCGGTGCTGGCGGCGCGCGCCCGCGCGGCGGCGCGCAAGGCGCGCGAGCTGACCCGCCGCAAGGGGGTGCTCGACGGCGCCGCCCTCCCCGGCAAACTGGCCGACTGCTCCGAGCGCGACCCCGCCAAGTG
>CAYVKQ010000589.1:0-1720 GCA_964451945.1 uncultured Lentisphaerales bacterium | reverse complement strand
GCAAGGTCTCGAAGATCGCCTCGTTCGGCGCCTTCATCGAGCTCGAGGACGGCGTCGACGGACTGGTGCACATCTCGCAAATCAGCGACCAGCACGTGGAGAAGGTCAAGGACGCGCTCAAGGTCGGCCAGGAGGTCGAGGCGCGCATCGTCAAGATCGACCGCGAAGAGCGTCGGATCGGCCTCAGCATCAAGGCGATGAGCATGAGCGAGGACGAGGTCTCGGCGATGACCAAGGAGCTGAGCCAGGTCGACCTGAAGCCCGGCGAGAACCTGGTCGGGCTGGCGGCCGCGTTCGACGACGCCTTCTCGCAGAGCGAAGAGTGGCGTCCCGGTTCGGGCAACGAATAGGGGATCGCGCGATCGATCGTAAAAACACCCGCGGCATTGCGCCGCGGGTGTTTTTTTTTGCCAGAAGATGAGCGCTCAGCGTGTGGGCGTCTGGGTTCCCGGGCTAGGGGCAGACGACCTCCCCGTCGCGCGCGTGCGCCGCGGCTACGGCGTCGGCCAGCGCGTCGAGCTGCGCGCGGGTGTCGGCCGTCGGCACTCCCTTCTGCATCACCGTGCCCAGAACCTCGACCTTCAGGTTCGGGATCAGCCCGGCCACCGCTTCGACCGCCTTGCTGCCCCAGCCGTAGGAGCCAAAGACCGCGGCGTATTTGAGCTTGGGCCGCAGCAGGTTGGCGAGGTGGGCGGCGTAGGTGACCGCCGGGTGGGGGCCGACGTGGACGGTCGGCGTGCCGACGATCAGCGTTGCCGCGTCGACCAGTGCCATCGCCAGCTTGCCGATGTCGGTGACCGCCAGATCGAAGAGGTGGACCGTGACGCCGCGGGCGGTCAGCGCGTCGGCCAGGTGCTTGGCCATGCGCATGGTGCTGCCGTGCATGCTGATGTAGGGCAGCACCACCTCGTTCTTCATCTTCGGTCCGACCCAGTCGCGGTAGGCGTCGAGGATGAACGCCGGCTTGTCGTAAACCGGTCCGTGGCTCGGCGCGATCAGGTCGAAGTCGAGGGCGCCGACCTTCTCCAGGTTGCGCAGGATGGTCTTGCGGAATGGCATCATGATTTCGGCGTAGTAGCGCTTGGCCGCCTCGTAGACGCGGGCGGGGTCGGTGACGAACAGGTCGCTGGTCGCCAGGTGCGAGCCGAAGAAGTCGCACGAGAAGAGGCATTTGGCTTCCGGTACGTAGGTGCACATCGTCTCGGGCCAGTGGACCCAGGGGGTGTAGACGAACGCCAGGGTCTTGCCGCCCAGCGGGACGCGCTCGCCGTCGGCCACGACGCGGATCCGCGCCGCCGGGACCTCCAGATGGGAAAGCAGCAGGTCGCGCGCCTTCTCGCTGCAGAGCAGCGGCGCGGCGGGGAACCGCTCGAGCAGCGCCGGGATCAGCCCCGAGTGGTCCTGCTCCGTGTGCTGCGAGACGATGTAGTCGACGCGGTCGAGCGCCGCCACGTTCTGCAGGAACTCGTCGCGCAGTTCGGGGTCGCCGCTGTCGATCAGCGCCACGCCCTGCGATCCCCGCACGACATAGGCGTTGTAGCTGGTGCCGTCGGGGAGCGGGATCAGCGAGTCGAACAAGCGGCGTTCCCAGTGGACGTTGCAGATGGCTTCGATGCCGTCGCGGATGTGTCGTTTGTGCATGGCGGGCCTCCTTGAAACGGAATAACTAAAACATTACCGGATCGCGTCTGCCCCTGTCAATCTCCGCGACGATGGCTTG
>CAYVKQ010000588.1:0-1723 GCA_964451945.1 uncultured Lentisphaerales bacterium | reverse complement strand
CACGACGGATGCGAGCCATGACCGCGATCATCGACTACCAGGCCGGCAACCTGACGAGCGTCAAGCTCGCCCTCGACGCGCTCGGGGCGGCGAGCTGCATCACGGCCGATCCCGCCGTCCTCCGGCGGGCCGACCGCCTGATCTTTCCCGGCGTCGGCGCGGCCGGCGCCGCGATGCAGACGCTCCGCGCCACCGGCCTGGACGCCGTGATCCGCGCACTCGCCGCGAGCGGCAAGCCGTTCCTGGGCATCTGCCTCGGCACGCAGATCCTGTTCGAGTCGTCGGAGGAGGATAACGGCGTGGAACTGCTCGGCCTGCTGCCGGGACGGGTCGTCCGCTTCCGGCCGTCCGACCCGCGCGACAAGGTGCCGCACATGGGCTGGAACCAGGTTCTCGAGGCGCGTCCCCATCCGCTGCTGGCTGGCATTCCCGACAACAGCGACTTCTACTTCGTCCACAGCTTCTATCCCGATCCGGCGCGCCCGGACGATGTCCTCGGCACCACCGCATTCGCCGGTCGCCGGTTCGCCGCGATGGTCGGCCGGGGCAACCTGGCCGCCACCCAGTTCCACGTCGAAAAGTCGGGCCCCGTCGGCCTGCAACTCCTCCGCAACTTCCTCGCCTGGCACCCCGCCGCGCCGGCCCCGTCCGCCCGACCGCCATGCTGACGTTCCGCATCATCCCCTGTCTCGACATCATCAACCGGCGCGTCACCAAGGGCGTCCGGTTCCAGAACAACATCGACCTGGGCGACCCGATCGAGCTGGCCGCGCGCTACTATGCCGACGGGTGCGACGAACTCGTCTTCTACGACATCACCGCGTCGGCCGAGCAGCGGCCGATCGACATCGAGATGGTCCGCGAAGTCGCCCGCACCGTCCGCATCCCCTTCGCCGTCGGCGGCGGCATCGCCACGCTCGACGACATCGGCCGCGTCCTGATGGCCGGCGCCGAGAAGGTCTCGGTCAACTCCCTGGCGGTCGCGCGCCCCGCGATCATCGCCGAGGGGGCGCGCGCCTTCGGCTCGCAGTGCATCGTGCTGGGGATGGATCCCGTGGCCAACCCCGACCGGACCCGCTTTCCCTCGGGCTACGAGATCACGACGCGGGGATTCCGCCATCACACGGGACTCGACGCCGTCGCCTGGGCGCGGCGCGCCGTCGAGCTCGGCGCGGGCGAGATCGTCGTCAATTCGGTCGACGCCGACGGCACCCGCTCCGGCTTCAACCTCGACCTGACGCGGCGGATCGCCACCGCCGTCCAGGTGCCGGTCGTGGCCTCCGGCGGCGCGGGGCATGCCGAACACCTGCGCCAGGTCTATGTCGAGGCGCAGGCCGACGCCGCCATCATCGCCGGCATGCTCCACACGGGCGACACCACCCTCCCGGCGCTCAAGCAGGCCCTGGCCGAGGCCGGCGTGCCCGTTCGCGGCTTCGCCCCATCCACCGGGCCGGCGGCCAGCCCCCCCACCCCATCAGGAGCGCACGCGCCATGACCACCGCCACGCCACGCCGCTTCCCGCTCCAAGCCCTGCCCCTCGCCGCCGCGCTCCTCCTCCCCCTGGCGCCCGGCGCGCGCGCCGACGCCGCGCCGGCCACGCTCAACCTGTCCGCGGCCTCCGAAGAAGTCCGCCCGGGGCAGTCGCTGACCCTCGCCATCGATCTCACCATGCCCGATGGCTGGCATACCTACTGGGTCAATCCGGGCGAATCGGTCATGTCAC
>CAYVKQ010000587.1:0-1729 GCA_964451945.1 uncultured Lentisphaerales bacterium | reverse complement strand
CGTTCCCCATTCACAGGGGGTGCAGTCCTCGAACGCCCGGTAGATCCGGTCCCGGTGCACGAGCACCGGCGTCGGCGCGCAATGGTAGTTCGGTGGCTGCCAGAAGGGTCCGCCGCGGAAAAGCAGACCGTGCCGTTCATCCGCCGGAAAGGTCCATGTGTTTCCCCCGTCCACGCTCCTGCGGATTACGATCGATCCGTACTGCTGGCTCGTTCCCAGCAGATAGACGGCGCCGTCGAGCACAAACAGCGAACTCCAGAACGCGCCCGCGATGTGGGTGACACCGACCCAGGTGCGGCCGTCGTCCCCCGAACGGTAGACGCTGCTCAGATGCTCCTCGCACTCGTGGTTGCGCGGCGCGCCCGGCCCGAAATAGTCGTGCGTCGCCAGCAGCCCGCCGTCCGGGAGCCGTACAATGCTCGGGCTCCCCAGGTACGTCCGCGTCGCCGCATCCTGCGTTCGCAATACCGTCAGCCGCATTCCCCCTCCGGTGATGGGAGCTTCATGATGCCAGAAAACCGGAACGGATGCCAGACCCGGCAGCGCATTCGGTCGCATTCGGTTCGTGAACAAATTCTTCCGCCATTTCCCCTTGACAACCACAGGAGTGTTTCTGTATATAGAAACGCCAAGCGGGAGCACTTTCTTCCGCAGAAGGATTCGTCATCATGATTCTAGAGACTTTTCCGTCGCGCGACGCGTTTTGCGACGCCGCCAAAAAGGCGACCGTGATCCCGGTCGCCACGCGCATTCTCGCCGACACCGAGACGCCCGTTTCGGTCGTTGCCCGTTTCGCCGAGAGCGCCGATCCCCTCTTTCTGCTGGAGTCGGCCGAGGGCGGCGAGCGCTGGGGGCGCTACAGTTTCGTCGGTGTCTCCGCCCGCGCCCATGTCTCGGTTTTCCGCGACGACGTCGTGGTGCGCCAGGGGTACGCCGAGTCGCGCACGCCGCACGACGGCCGGCCGCTCGACGTGCTGCGCCGGCTGATGGCCGGCTACACCCTCGCCGACCTCCCCGGCCTTCCCCGCTTCTGCGGCGGCCTGGTGGGGTACCTCGCCTACGAGATGGCCCATTTCTTCGAACCGCGCATCCCCAACCGCCTGCCGGCCGAGAAGCCGCTGGCGCAGTTCGTCATCCCCGACGCGCTGCTGGTCTTCGACTCGGTCACCCACACGCTCACGGTGATCGCGCTCGCCTTCACGGCGGACGGCGGCGACGCCGGCGCGCTCTACGACGCCGCCCGCGCGCGCGTCGGCGACCTCCTCGCCGCCCTGGAGCGTCCCCTGCCGCCGCCGCGCCGGCCGCGCCGCCCGGCGAAGCCGGCGGTGCCGCTGCCGACCCGCCCCGAACAGGAGTTCCGCGACCACGTGGCGCTGGTCAAGCGCCACATCGTCGAGGGCGACGTCATCCAGTGCGTCCTCTCGCAGAGCTTCGCCTGCGCCGCGCCCGACGACATCATGGGGCTCTACCGCGCCCAGCGCTTCATCAATCCCTCGCCCTACCTCTACCTCCTGAAATTCGGCGGCCTCGCCCTCGTCGGCTCCTCGCCCGAGACGATGATCCGCCTCGAACACCGCACGGCGACGCTCCGGCCGATCGCCGGCACCCGCCCCCGCGGCGAGACCGAGCAGCAGGACCGCGCCCTCGCCGACGACCTGCTGCAGGACGAGAAGGAGCGTGCCGAGCACCTGATGCTGGTCGACCTCGGCCGCAACGAGCTGGGCCGCGT
>CAYVKQ010000586.1:0-1732 GCA_964451945.1 uncultured Lentisphaerales bacterium | reverse complement strand
CGATCTGCGCGAGAACGACCACACCCCCGGCTTCGGCTCGGCGGCCCGGTTCGTGGCGCTGGCGGTCATGGGCGACACCCTCGACAACCGCGCCCTGGGCGGAGTGAAGATCGACGTGATCATGGGGCGCCACGCCGGCTTCCTCACCGCCGCCGCGGCGCTGGCCCGCCGGTACCCCGACGACGGTCCGCACCTGATCTACCTGCCGGAGCGCCCCTTCTCGACCGAGCGGTTCGCCGACGACGTGGCACGGGTGATGAAGACGGTCGGCCGTTGCGTGGTCGCGGTCTCCGAGGGGATCGCCGACGCCGACGGGACGCCGATCGTCTCGAAGTTCATCACCGAGACCGACGCGCACGGCAACGCGCAGCTCTCGGGAACGGGCGCGCTGGGCGACCTGCTCGCTACCGTCGTGAAGGAGAAGGCGGGCGTCGCGCGCGTCCGCGCCGACACCTTCGGCTACCTTCAGCGCAGTTTTCCCGGCGTCGCTTCGCCCGTCGACGCGCGCGAGGCGCGGCTCGTCGGCGTCACGGCGGTCCGCGCCGCGGTCGCGGACGGCCGCGCCAGCGGTTCGGTCGCGATCCGGCGCAAGCCGGGAAAGAAATACGCCGTCATGTTCGAGATCGTTCCGCTCCGCGCTGTGGCCAGGAACACCCGCCACATGCCCGCCGCCTTCATCAACAAGGCCGGCAACGACGTCACCCGGGCGTTCGTCGACTACGCCCGCCCGCTCGTCGGCGACCTCCCCCCGATCGGCCGTCTCCCCGGCTGCTGAGCCGCCGCGCGCTGGTTCTGCCACTCCTATTGGTCCGCCGGCAACAGGTTGCATAGCTCAAACGTGAGCCAGACCACGACAACCAAGAGGATACCAACTGTAACGAGGACTGGGAAATACTTGCCGACCCTGTGAGACAGATCATAGGCAATGGCTACTCGCTCATCGTTGGAGGGCTCTCGCTTCCGTCCGTCTGCCTCAAGGATTCTGGCGTGTCTTACGGCAGCTTTGATTTGGTGTAGTCTCCAGAGTCCGCCTGCCATCCCGACGATGAACAAGGGAGCGAGAATAATGATGTCGGTTTCAGTCATCTGTCTCGCAGACCGTGTCGCTTGGCCGTTCCAATCATGATGCTTTTCGAGTTCTGTCTCCCACACCCATCAGTAGGGCCGGCACGGAGATGTCCTCGTCCAGATCGTCCCAGTGGATCCCTGTCCCGCCACCGCTGACGGTGAACCTCTCTCGATCCGCGGGCGATGCCCGCAGAAGACGAGGGAAGTAGGCCAGAGGAACCCCTAACTGACGTCCATCGGCAAGTCCGACCCACATGACATCTGCCTCAAACCGCAGGTGTGTGGCCACCGGATCAGCTACCAAAGTGTTCATTCCAGTACCTCTCGATTTTCTCTGCGTGGGCAACGGCCACGTCCAGCAACTCGCGCAGTTCGTGAGCAGCCAAACCGTACGACTCAGCGATTTCCGGCATCGGTTCCAGCCAGAGTTTCGCCACTGAGCCGCCCCTGCGAACATGAATGTGCAGCGGCTCGCGTGGATCTCCTTCGTTTGAATAGAAGAAGAACCGATAGCCCTTGTGCTCGAATACCACCGGCATGGAGATGATACGCGTTATCCCTCCGTTTGTCCATCTCCCCCAGCAATTCTAATTTTGGCTTTTTTGTTTCTGTTGTTGTATAGGGCATGAATTATGCTCTATACTAGGGACATGAACAAGAAGAC
>CAYVKQ010000585.1:0-1732 GCA_964451945.1 uncultured Lentisphaerales bacterium | reverse complement strand
TGCGGCGCCGCCGCTGCAAGCGCCGCGTCCGCGGCCGGCCCGACCGCCCAGTTCCCCGCGAGCGCCGCGCTCGCGCTCGTTCCGCCGCGCCAGTAGAGCGTTCGGTTGTCGCGCTGTGCCGCCGTCAGCGACACGCCGTTGGTTGCGGCGAACGAGATGCGGCCCGCATCGACGTAGCCATCGGACGGCACGCCGGACCAGTCCAGCGCCTTGCCGGACGGTGTCGCGAAGTCGACGGTGACTGTCGAGCCGTAGGGCACCCACGCAGACGTCGAAGTCGACTTCGCGCCGCCGTTGATGCCGACTGTTCCGTCCGGGAACGACGCCACCACCTTGCACTCCGCCGTCCAGCGCCACGTCAGCTTCGCGCGGTTATGGAGTTCGGAGTAGACGATGGACTTCGAGAACTCCGGGCCCGAAGTCTCGGTGCCGTTCGTCAGCGTGAGCGTCCAGCCGAGGCAGGTCGCGCGCACGCCTTCCACATCATTGGTAAACGCAGCGGGCGCGGCGAAGGTGCAGGTCTCGCCGTCAATGGGGTCGATCGGCCAGCCATAGGCCGGCGTCACCGTGCCTACATTTGCGGGCGAACCCACAACCGCGACGCCTGTCGGGATGGCTGTGTAGAAGATCGTCTCCCCGGGCGTGTTCATGAACCGCCGCCACTGGGCCGCGTTCTCTGGCGTGCACGCGGTGAGCCCCGCGTCGTTCCAGACGAAACCGGCTTCCAGAACGTCCTTGAAAAGGGAGACCTGGGGGCCGATGCTATCGTTGCTGCTGCCCACACGGATTTCGATCGTATACCAACCGTCTGCCGCGGGCGTATACTGTGCCGTGGATATGCTGGTGCCCCAGGTATCGCTTGAGATCACCGTCGTCTTCGTGCCGCCGGGCGGGGTGATGTAAAGACGCACGACTTTGCAGAAGGCGTGCGCGAAGTTGTAGGCGACGCCGCCCTTCATGTACCAGAAACCCTTGTAGGCGGCGGTCTGATTCTTCGCCAGCGTGTAGAGGACGCCCTTGTCGGTCGCGTACAAGTAGCCAGTGCCCGGCAGTGAGCACGCGAAGAGCGCACCCGGGACGACCACGCCGCCTCCGTCCGTGAGCGGATCGCCCGTCGTCACGTTGTAGCCGGTCGAGTAGATGACCTGCCGAAGGCCCTCCTCGGCCTGCGCCATCGCCGCGCATACAACGCCCGCGCACAGGAACGCGCGAGTCAAAAGACGAGAAAACGAGTTCTTCACTTACCCCTCCCCTACTTCAGAGTGCCGGCTTCCCGGACGCTCCCTGCGTCGGCAACCCGCTCGCTACATCCGCGCGGGATTGCGGAAGACAGTTCGAAAAAAAGTGTATATTGTACAGGGGGAGGGGCGGGAATGTCACCCCTCTCATTGGAAAAATGCGGCTCCTGCAAAAGTGTCCGCTGATCAGTCTCGGCGTTCGCCAGACGGGTCACGCCGCTGCCGTCGGCTGATACAGATACTTCTGGAAACTGTTGATGCAGGCCCTGGCGTTTTCGGCGCGGACCTCGCGGGTCAGGGGCGGCACGGCGTAGGCGACATGTGCCAGCACATCGAAGATGTCGCTCTTCTCGGCGTCGATAATCTTCTGCATCTCCGCCAGTGGCGAGGGTCAGAAGGATGCGTTGCTGGTTCCCGGCGATGGCTTCCCTCACCCGTTCGACGGCGATGTCCTGGTAGTAGCGGCTGGGATGGGAGCCGCCCTTGTCCTCGAA
>CAYVKQ010000584.1:0-1744 GCA_964451945.1 uncultured Lentisphaerales bacterium | reverse complement strand
GTCGCCCTTCACGACGGTGATGCCGCCGGCCGAACATCCTCCCTGTGTGACGTTGTAGGCGAAGGTGCAGCTCCGCACCGTCACCTTGTCCGTCGAGCTGTTGAGCTTGACCACCAGCGCGCCGCCGCAGTCGATCGTGCCGGACCCCTGGTAGCTGAGACGCTCGGTGTTGCCGATGAACGCGCAATGATCAACGAAAGATCCGCCGCATTTCCCCGAAAGGGCGATTGTACCGCCCGCCCATCTGCCGTCGCCCGAATTCAAGCGTACCGGGTTGACGTTTCCTGCGAAGCGGCTACCCCTCACGGTAATCGGGGTGTCGATCGCGTAGATCGCGGAGCCGGGTCCGTTGTAGCCCACATATCCGCCTGCATAAGGCGAATTGAGGGCGACGCCGTTGGTGACGAACGTCGAGTCCTCGACCAGCGCGTTCGCGAAGTTGCTGATGTAGATGCCGAAGCCGCCGTAGGTGTAGTCCGCCGACGACTTGTAGAGGTTTCCGGCAAAGACGCAGTTCGAGACGACGAGCGAGCCAGCGCCGTCCGACTGCACGTTCATCCCGCGGCCGTACACCGTGGAGCTTGCCTCTATGACGCAGTCGTAGGCCTTGAGGGAGCCGGCGCCGGACATTCTGAAGCCGCGTTGCCTGGCGCGGCAGAACTTGAGCCGGTCGATGACGAGCTCCGCGTCCGCCCCGGTCGTAATCAACATTAGTTCGTTCGCCGTCGATTCTCCGTCGAATACCGTAAGCGCGCCCGGCTGGCGCTCGGCGAGCGTCTCCTCCGTCCCGGCGAAGCCGCCGCGGATCGTGAGATTGGCGTTGTTCGTGATGGAGAACGACTTCGCGGAGATCGTTCCCGTGGCAATCCAGACTTCGACAGGTTCCGTTGTCGTCCCGAGCGTCGCGAAGAGGTTCGTCACCGACATCGCCGTCGCCCAGCTCGTGCCATCGCCTTCCTCGGCCACCTCCGGCTTTGCGAAGTAGCGGCTGAAAATGTTGAACGAAACGTAGCCGACCTTGCCGGCGTAGGTGTTGATGCCGGTAACCGTAATCGTGGCGAGACCCGTCGCTTCGTTGTCTACGTAGGCGACCGTATAGTCGGTGTCCTTCACGAGCGGCGTCCCGCCGGCGCGCACGACCGGTTCGGGGAAGCATCCGCCGGGGGCGAGGTACTGGGTTTCAATCGGATCGATGCTAAAATCGCTGACCTTGAAGGAGAGGATCACCGTTCCGCTGCCGCCGTTGCCGCCCAGGCGGTCGCCGATATATCCGCCGCCGCCGCCGCCGCCGCCAAGGCCGTCGGTGCCGGCATCGCCGGCCACTCCCTTGCCGCCGTTGCCGCCGCTGCCCGCGCCTCCGAAGCCGGGATTGAAGAGATCGTAGCCATTTGCCGAGCCGCCGCCGCCGCCGCCGCCGCCGTAATAGACCCAGGCGCCGGTGATGTCGTTTGTCACGCCTTCGCCGCCGTTGCCGGCCCGGTTGCCGTCGTCAGTCGTGTACTCGTAGCCGGCATGTCCCGCGCCACCGCCGCCGCCCGAACGGCTGTTGGCGCCGGCCTTTGCGCCGGCGTAGCCCTGGCCCGCGGTGCCGGCACCGCCATTCGCCCCCTTGGTGCCGCCGCCACCGCAGCCGCCGCTCTGGCCGCTGGTCTGGTTGACATTGCCGCCGCCGCCGCCGCCCTTGACGAGATAGTACCTGTCGCCAATAGAAATCGAAGTGTCGCCGCCATAGCGTCCGTTGCCG
>CAYVKQ010000583.1:0-1748 GCA_964451945.1 uncultured Lentisphaerales bacterium | reverse complement strand
GATCACCGGCGCCGGGAACTCGATGTTCTCCAGCACGATCGGGTTGGCGGTGTCGCACAGCGAATCGCCGGTGCGCGTCTTGCCCATGCCGACGACCGCCACGATGTCGCCGGCATACGCCTCCTCGATCGACTCCTGCCGGTTGGCGTGCATCCTCAGCAGCCGTCCCACGCGCACGTCGAACCCCTGCGAGCTGTTGCGCAGGGTGCTTCCCACCCGCAGCGTGCCCGAATAGATGCGGACGAAGATGATCTTGCCCATGTGCTTGTCCGCGGCGACCTTGAAGGCGAGCGCGGCGAGCGGGGCGTTGTCTTCGGGATTGCGGACGTTTGCGGGATCGTCGGCGGCGTGCACGGCGCCGATGTCGAGCGGCGAGGGGAGGAAGGCGCACACGCCGTTCAGCAGCGGCTGCACCCCCTTGTTCTTGAACGCGGTGCCGCAATAGACCGGCACGATCGCGCGCGCGACCGTCCCCTTGCGCAGGCCGGCTAGGATGTCCTCCAGCGGCAGGTCGCCCTCGGCGAAATACTTCTCCATCAGCGCTTCGTCCTGCTCGGCGGCCTT
This sequence comes from uncultured Lentisphaerales bacterium, assembly GCA_964451945.1. Classification (GTDB taxonomy): domain Bacteria; phylum Verrucomicrobiota; class Kiritimatiellia; order RFP12; family JAAYNR01; genus JAAYNR01. Next base: position 1,184 of record CAYVKQ010000583.1, on the reverse strand, counting down.
CTCGACCAGATTCTTGCGCCACTCCCGGCACACCTCCACCAGATCGTCGGGAATCTCTTCGTAGGAGACCTTGACCCCTCTGGACGCTTCGTCAAAGACGCAACGCTTCATCTGCAGCAGGTCGACCACCCCTTCGAAATGTTCGCCCTGGCCGACGGGGTAGACCATGGGCACCGGATTGCCGCCGAGATCGTTCCGGATCTCCTCGATGACGCCGAGATAGTCGGCGCCGATGCGGTCCATCTTGTTGATGAAGCAGAGCTTGGGCACCTCGTATTTCTCGGACTGGCGCCACACCTGCTCGGTCTGCGGCTGCACGCCGCCGACGGCGCAGAAGAGCGCGACCGCGCCGTCCAGCACCCGCAGCGACCGCTCGACCTCGGCCGTGAAGTCGACGTGGCCGGGGGTGTCGATCAGGCTGATCTGGTGGTCGTTCCACTTGACGACCGTGGCGGCCGAGGTGATGGTGATGCCGCGCTCCTGCTCCTGGACCATGAAGTCCATGGTGGCGGCGCCGTCGTGCACTTCGCCCAGCTTGTAATTCTTTCCCGTGTAAAAAAGAATGCGTTCGCTGCAGGTCGTCTTGCCCGCGTCGATATGCGCCATGATGCCGATGTTGCGTACTCTGTCCAGTGGGATGCTTCGCGCCATTGAGACTCCTTCGGAAAAAAACAGAATTAGTCAGTATGGCATTTGCGGGCCGGAAGGACAAGCCGGCATTTTTGAAAAACGAAATTGCCTGCTTGGGGCCGATTGCCCGGTTGCCGGTTGCCGCGGTTCCGCATACAATCTGGGCATGATGTGCGGAGGAAAGCAGCATGCCGATCTATGAGTTCTATTGCCGGCCGTGTCACACGGTGTTTTCGTTTCTGTCGCGCCGGCTGGGCGTCTCCCGCGGGCCGGTCTGCCCGCTGTGCGGCGGCGCGCTGAGCCGCGAGGTGTCGCCCTTCGCCTGCCTCCGCCGCCGCGGGACGGAAGCGGCGGCGGCCGACGCGGACGACCCGCTGGCGGGCGTCGACGAGGCGCGCATGGAGCAGGCGATGGCGGCGCTCTCGGGGGAGATGGAGACGAGCGGGGACGACGAGGCCGATCCGCGCGACGCGGCGAAGCTCTTCAGGAAGTTCGCCGACCTGACGGGGATGCGCTTCAAACCCGCCGTGCGCGAGGCGCTGGCGCGGCTCGAA
>CAYVKQ010000582.1:394-1755 GCA_964451945.1 uncultured Lentisphaerales bacterium | reverse complement strand
CCGTCGGCGCCGCCGATGATGCCGATCGATGCGGCGTCCTTGATCGAGAAATAGAGGCCCGGCACGTAGTCGTTCAACACGAGCGCGCCCAGCAGGGCGCAGAAGATGCCGAACTGGGCCGCGCCGCCGAGCAGGGACGTCTTGGGGTTGGCGATCAGCGGACCGAAATCGGTCATCGCCCCCACGCCCATGAAGATCAACAGCGGAAAGACGCCGGTACTGACGCCCATGTTGAAAATGTAGTAGAGGAAGCCGCCCGGTTCGACCATGACGGGCGTGCAGACGCCGGTGGCGCTGTCGACGACCATCTTCATGATCGGCGCGGCGGTGATCCCGGCGTTGGGAATGTTGGCGAGCAGTCCGCCGAAGCCGATCGGCAGCAGCAGGAGCGGTTCGAACTGCTTGACGATGGCGAGATAGATCAGGACTAGGCAGACGGCGATCATGACCGCCTGGCCGACGCCATAGGGGAAGACGCCGGGCTTGTGCGAGGCGTCCAGCTCCTTCTGGTAGGCGGCGCTGTCCACGACGACCGGCGCGGGGGCGGTGCGCTCTTTGGCGGCCATGAAGCCGTTGACCCCCGTCTCCTGCCACAGGGTCTTGAGCCGGCTTCCCAGGGAGGGCGTGGCGGGCGCCGTCGCCGCGGCTCGCGCCGCGGGCGTGTCCGGTTCCGCGGCGTTCTGGGCCGTGCCGGCGACCGGCTGCAGGGCCAGCGCCGCCGCGGCAACGAGGGGGGCAAGAAACAGTTTCATGGTGGTCTGTCCGTTGGCTGGAGGTTGCGGGTGGAGGCGGCTTACGAGAGGTGGGCGAGGATGTCGCCGGTGTTGATCTTCTGGGCCTGGGTGACCGCGATCGACGCCACCGTGCAGTCGGCCGGGGCCTTGATCGGCATCTCCATCTTCATCGCCTCCATCACCAGAATCTCGTCGCCGGCCTTGAGCGCCTGTCCCGGCTGCGCGGTGATGCGCAGGATGATTCCCGGAACCGGCGCCGCGATCTCGGTGCCGCCGCCGGCGGGAGCGGGATCGGCATCGGGATCGGGGGCAACGGCTGCGGCTGCGGTGGCCGCGGGTGCGGGTGCGGCAATGCCGTCCGCGACCGAGAACGCGTAGGCCTTGCCGTTGACGACCGCCTGTCCACCCTTGAATTCGACGGCGTAGGCCTTGCCGTCGACGGTCACGGTGCAGGCGTCGGACTTCCGGACCGCCTCCTTGGGCGCGTGCTTGCGGACGCCGAGCGTGGCCTTGCCTTCGAGGAAGAGGATACCCTTCTCCTGGCAGGCGGCGGCGATGAAGATGTTCTCGTCGGTCAGCGGCAGCCCCTTGTCGGCGAGCATCTTCTTGAAGGTAATGATCGACTTT
>CAYVKQ010000582.1:0-384 GCA_964451945.1 uncultured Lentisphaerales bacterium | reverse complement strand
GTTGTCAGCCCGAAGGCCGCGTGCAACTGGCCCTTGGCCACGTACAGGCTGCCGCTTATGGCAAGGGGGCAGCCCGGCCCGGCGTGGAGATGGGACCACGTGTTGGTCGAGGAGCCCGGCGCCAGCACGTTGCCGTTCACGATCAGCGACGCGTTGGTGAGCCGGACCGCGCCCTTGTCGGCGAGCATCTTCTTGAAGGTAACGATCGACTTTTTGGGGTCGGCGTCGTTGATCTCCAGCACCGTCTTGGTCGTGGGCGGGAGGTTCAGTTGCTCCGACGCGGCCTTGACGATCTCGGGATCGGGGGCGATGGGCGTCTTGCCGAAGTAGCCGAGGACCATCTTGCCGTAGCCCGGGGCGATCTTGTGCCACGGTCCGTGGATG
>CAYVKQ010000581.1:0-1764 GCA_964451945.1 uncultured Lentisphaerales bacterium | reverse complement strand
ATCTGGTTGTCGCCTACTCCGTCGGCGGCACGGCGACCCCCGGCGCGGACTACGGGGCGTTGGGCGGCACGCTCGTCATCCCGGAGGGCGAAACCTCGGCCGCGCTGGTCGTCGCGCCGCTTGGCGACCGCGAAATCGAGGCGGATGAGACCGTCGTCATCACCATAGCAGAGGCGGGACTCATCGTCGGTCCCGATACCGTCGTCGTCACGATTTTCGAGGATCTGCTGGAGACCGTCTGGGACGGCTCGGGCGACAGCACCTGGACGCAGCCCGACGCCACAAGCTGGAGCGGCGCGACCTACGACTACAACGGCAGCGCCGTCTTCAGCGGCGCAGGCCAGGGGACGGTGACCCTCTCGGGGACGGTCACGCCGCGCGGCGTGACCGTCGGCGCCGGCGCCTATACCTTCGCCGGCGCGTCGCTCGGCGGCGGCGGGTTGTCCGTCTCCGGCGACGGGACCGTTCTGACCCTCGCCAACGCCGCCAACGCCTACGCCGGCGGCACCTCCGTCGGCGCGGGGAGCAAGCTGGTCCTCGCCGCGGGCGACCGCGCCCTCAACGGCCTCGATGGCGCGGGGACGGTGGTCTATGCCGTCAACGGCACGCTGACGCTGGGCGGCGGCGACGCCTCGTCCGTTTTCAGCGGCGTCATCAGCAACACCACAGTCACCATGAATCTGGCCAAGACGGGCACGGGGACCGTCGCCCTCAACGGCGGCCTCGTCTATCGCGGCACCACCGCCGTCAACGGCGGCGTCCTGGCGCTGGGCGCCTCGAACGCGCTGGGCGGCGCCGTGACGGTCAACGCCGGCGGCACGCTGCGCCCTGGGCATCCGCAGGCGCTCGCGGGCGCGCCGCTCATCGTCATGGCCGACGGCGCAGCCCTCGACACGGCGGGAATGGCGGAGCCCTGCCTTCTTGCCGACGCGCAGACGCTGCAGCTTGGTGTCTTCGGTTTCTCTGCGGCGACCCTGGCGACCGCGTCCGGCAACGGCCTGGCGCTGACGGGGACGGCCGCGCTGCACGTCAACGACTACGGCGGCGCGACGCCCCCGCTCACGGTGACCGGCGGCGGCGGCGTAACGCTTTCGAGCAACAACGCGGTGACCGTCACGGTGGCGGGCGGCACGCCGCTGGCGGCCGGCGACTATGTACTGGTCACGGGCGGCGCGGCCGGCGCGGCGCCTTCGGCCGTGACCGTCAACGGTGCGGGGCGCTCCGCCGGCACGACGGCGGTGCTGGCCATCGAAGGCGGCGACCTGATCCTGCGCATAGCGACCTACGACCCGGGGCGCCCGCCGACGAACGTCGCCACCGTCGCCGCCGGCGACTGGCACTCCCCGGAGATCTGGTCGGGCGGGAGCGTCCCCGGTCCGGGCGACCGCGTGACGCTCAACCACGCGGTGACCCTGTCCTCCGGCACCTCTCCGCTGGCGAGTTTTACCAACAACGCTACGCTCACCTTCAACGGCTGGAACACGCCGCTGGTCGCGGAGGAGGTCGTGATCAACGCCACCGTGACACACCCGGCGCAGAGCGCGACGGCCGTCGACCCGGTGACGGGGGAATGGGAGCCCGACAACCGCATCTGGATCGTCTGCTCAAACCTGACCGTCGCCGCGGGCAAGGCGATCGACGTCACGGGCAAGGGGTACAAAGGAGGGGCGCCCGACGCCTGCGGCCCCGGCCGCGGCTATGGCGGCGGCGGCTACGGCGGGCGGGGAGGAAGCAGCAGCCGCACGCTCGGGCTCGCCTACGGCG
>CAYVKQ010000580.1:0-1767 GCA_964451945.1 uncultured Lentisphaerales bacterium | reverse complement strand
CGATCCGGAACACGACGTTCTCCATCACGCCGCCTCCGGCGGCCATCAACGAGGGCGATTCCGCCACCTGTTCCATCATTCTCTCCAGAGCCGCCCAGGCGGACTTCACGGTTTTGCTCACGAACAGCAATCCGTCCAAGGTGCAACTCGGCTCGGCCGTCGTCTCGTTCGCGGCAGGCGACTCCGTCAAGACCTTTCAGATGCAGGCGTTGGACGGGCCGGCCACGGTGACGATCGGCGGCACCGCCTCGCAAACCTATACGTTGGATACGAACACGCCGGCCGTTGTTTCCACGCTCAATGTGGCGCCGGTGTTGAACACGCCCGCCGATCCGTGGGTGCTTCCCGCGGGCACCGTGAATGTTCCGGTCGCCTTTACCTGGTCGGGGACGGACGTCGCGGCGGACATGGCCGCGCCGCTTTATGCCAACGTCGATTTCGGCGACGGCACCGTCGTCAGCAACGACAACGGTTCGGTCAGCCATTCCTACAGCGCGCCCGGCGTCTATGCCATCGCGCTCACGCTGCACGACAAGGACGGCGGCACGGCCGCGCGGAACACCGCGGTCACGATCCGGAACACGACGTTCTCCATCACGCCGCCTCCGGCGGCCATCAACGAGGGGGACCCCTTCCTGCATGACTGTTCAGTGATCCTCTCCACACCCGCCCAGTCGAGCGTCACAGTCACGCTTGCCAACAGCGATCCGTCGAAGCTCGAAATCATCGGTTCCGGCATGGTCTCGTTCTCCGCGGGCGAGTCCGTCAAGACCTTCCAGGTGCGGGCGCTGGACGGGCCGGGCACGGTGACGATCGGCGGCGCCGCTTCGCATACCTACAGCCTGGACAGCCCGGCCTTGGTCTCCACGCTCAATGTGGCGCCGGTGCTGAACAACCCGCCCGATCCGTGGGTGCTGCCTCCGGGCGCCGAGGGATTGCCGGTTTCCTTCAGCTGGACGGGTAGTGACGTGCCGGCCGACATGGCCGCGCCGCTCTCTGTAGTCATCTCGTTCGGCGACGGCACCGGCTCGGGGACGATCAGCGGCAACAGCGGCACGTTCAACCACACCTACAACACCCCCGGCACCTATGGCGTCACGATCACGTTGTCCGACAAGGACGGCGGCGTCTCCGCGCGCGTCTCCACGATCGAAATCCTGCCCGCCTTTCAGGTTCTGGTGACCGAGATCGTCAACGGCCTGCCTCCCTCCTACAAGGGGTTGCCCGGCCTCGGCGCGGGCATGATCGATGATGTCGAGAACCTTACCGTGCGCACACCCGTGCCGGGCACCGCCAATAGCTGGCTCTACAAATACAGCCCGACAGCGGCGGCAACCACCTTTGTGGCCACACCGACCAACGTGATGATCGATGTCGACGGCGCCCTGGTCGCGTACGACAGCTTTTTCCACGTCTGGCAGGGCGACGGATTCATGAGCGCATTGGCGGTCATCCCCATCGCCAATCGCACGGCGATGCTGCAGCTCGCCGAGCAGGGAAACAACACGGCGCAGGGACGCGACATCAGCGGCGTGTTCAGCCGCGAGTACTTCCCCGAGGACAACTACGCCGACATCGATCAGGACCAGCTGCCCGACCTGTGGGAGGACCTCCACTGGCCCGGCACGCTGGCTTTCGAGACGCCCAACCGCATGGGTAATCCAGACGGCGATTTTCTCCCCCGCGGCGCCAATCCGAACATGGCCTATCCCGCGGCGGGGAACAATTACGCCCCCGACGGTACCGCCTTCGGCAATGTCTTCGAGG
>CAYVKQ010000579.1:0-1772 GCA_964451945.1 uncultured Lentisphaerales bacterium | reverse complement strand
AGTTCAACGCCCGCATGCCCGGTCTGCCGCGGCCGCTGGAGAGTTTTCCGCACCTCATCGATCCGGCGGGCTATGCCGCGCAAGCCGCTGCCGGAACCGGATTTTCGGATGGATTCCAGGGCCTCCGCATCCTCTCGGTCGGGCGTTTGTCGGAACAGAAGGGATTCGATCTGGCCGTGGCGGTGCATGCGCGTCTGATCGGGGATGGCCATGCCATCCGCTGGTATGTCGTGGGCGGCGGGCATGCCGAACCGGACTTGCGCCGGGCGATCGCCGCCGCGGGCATCCAGGACTCGTTTGTCCTGCTGGGCCAGCACACCAACCCGTATCCCTTCTTCGCGCAGTGCGATCTCTATGTGCAGCCCTCGCGCTACGAGGGCTACTGCCTCACGCTGGCCGAGGCCCGGGCCTTTGCCAAGCCGGTCGTCTGCACCGATTTCGCCGGGGCCCGCGAGCAGATTGTGGACGGCGAGACGGGACTGATCGTCCCCTGCGAGACGGAAGCGCTCTACCAGGCGGTCAAGCGCCTGCTCGACGATCCCGCCCTGCGGCAGACCTTCTCCAATAACCTGTCCATGTCCCAGGTCGATACCACTGCCGCCGCCCGGCGCCTGGCCGACGTGATCGAGGCCGGCCCTTGATCTGTCCCCTCCACATGGACGCCATCCACATCGCCCTGCCGTCGGACGAGAACTACGTTCCCGGCCTGACGGTCACGGCCGCCAGCATCGCCCTGCATGCCGACCCGGCCACGGCGCTGCATCTGCATGTCCTCGATGGCGGGATACAGGCGGCGACCTTCGATCGTTTTGCCGCCGCGATCCGCCGGCTCCACCCGCGCGTCGAGCTGACCCGCCACCGGGTTGACGAGGCCGGTTTTGCCAGCCTGCCGCCCTGGAGCGGCAACCGGATGACCTACGCCCGGCTGATGCTGCCCCAGGCGCTGCCCGAGGTTGAGTTCGTCATCTATTCGGACACCGACATGCTCTGGCTGGCGCCGATCGAACCGTTGTGGACCAGACGTGGTCCGGATAGGGTCGCATGGGTCGTGCGCGATGGCTATCCGCCGACGGAGGCGCGCGAAGCCGCCTGGTTCGCCCGCAACGGTTTCCCGTTCCTGCCCGAACGCTATTTCTGCGCGGGCCTGTTGCTCCTGAACCTGAAACGGATGCGTGAAGAGCAGGTTGTCGAGCGTACCTTCGCCTTCCTGGCGGAGCATCCCGATTGCGAGTTTGCCGATCAGACCGCCTTCAATATCCTGCTCCGTGACCAGGTCGAGCATCTTCCGCAGGCCTGGCAGATCCTGTCGCGGCAGGTTCGGCGGCACGACTTCGACGGCCCGCTTGTGCTGCATTACGGGGGCGATATCCCCTGGAAACGGAAGACCTGGTGGAATCTGCTCTCCGATCCAGTGCTGCTCTGGCACCGCTTCAACGACGTGGTCGTGCTGGGCGGGCGGGGGTGTTCGCTGACGATCCGTTTCACCCGTTGGCAGCGCTTCTACAAGCGCGCACTCTGCCTGGCGCTCGGCGCTGCGGGCTTCCGGCGCGCTTTCTACAAGCTCTGCCGGGCGACAGGCCGCGGCGGCTATTGCCGTGACTTCGATGAGACGCTCACCCGCATCGGCTGGCGAGCGATGCGGCGGTTGAACCGCCAGTGGCGCCAACGTCTGGCGAAAAATGACTGACATGCAATTCAGCGTCATCGTTCCCGTCTTCAATGCCGAGCGCACTCTGGACGAGTGCGTCGGCAGCGTGCTGTGCGCGGAGAGC
>CAYVKQ010000578.1:0-1774 GCA_964451945.1 uncultured Lentisphaerales bacterium | reverse complement strand
CGCAGGCACCAGTCGGTATCCTCGAAATACATGTAGAACGCCTCGTCGAGCAGGCTGACCTCGCGCACGGCCTCGCGCCGCAGGGCGACGCAGGCGAACGAAACCCAGTCTACCGAACGCGTCTCAGGATCGCCCCAGTCGTGCAGCGGCCGCCGGCCAGCCAGCCGCCGCCAGCCGCGGCGGAAGAGATAGCCGGGCACGGGGTCGTCGCCGAAGCCGTAGGGCTGGGGCGCGCCATCGCGCAGCAGCAGTTGCGGCGCGGCGGCGGCCGCCCGCGGCCGCGCCGCGAGATGGGCGGCCAGCGCCGCCAGGGCGTCGGGAGAGGCCAGCGTGTCGGTGTTGAGCAGGACCACGGGACCGGCGGCGTCCGCCTCTTCAAGGGCCAGGCGGAGGCCGGCGTTGACGGCGCAGGCGAACCCGCGGTTCCCGGGCAGGCGCACCACGTCGCCGGACGGCAGGCGCGCGGCAGCCGCCTCGGCCGATCCGTCGGTGGAGGCGTTGTCGACCACGATGATCCGTACGCCGGGGGGGCTGCCGAGGCTGTCGAGGCAGTTGACCAGATAGGAACGCGTCTGCCAGGATGGAAGAATCACCGTCATGACGGAAGCCGTGCCGTCACTTCTTGACGGTTTTGGCCCAGGAGTCCTTGAGGGTCACCGTGCGGTTGAAGACCGGCGCCCCCGGCCTGGAGGCGTGGACGTCGGCACAGAAATAGCCGATCCGCTCGAACTGGAAGCGGTCGCCCGGCGCGGCCTCGGCCAGCGTCGGCTCGGCCTGCGCGGTCACGCTCCGCATCGATTCCGGATTGAGGAAGGAGAGGAAGTCGCGCGTCTCGTCGCCGAGCGGGTCGGAGACGGTGAAGAGCCGTTCGTAGAGGCGCACCTCGACCGGTTTGGCGTGGCGCGCCGAGACCCAGTGGATCGTCCCCTTGACCTTGCGGCCGTCGGGGGCGTTGCCGCCGCCCGACTGCGGATCGTAGGTGCCGCGGATCTCGACCACGCGGCCGGAGGCGTCCTTGACCACCGACGTGCAGGTGAAAAGGCAGGCGTAGCGCAGGCGCACTTCGCGTCCCGGCGCCAGGCGGAAGAACTTGCCGGGTGGATTCTCCATGAAATCTTCGCGCTCGATCCAGAGCTCGCGGCAAAACGGGATCTTGCGGCTCCCCGAGCCCGGATCCTCTGGATTGTTGACGGCGTCGAAGAACTCCTCTTTCTCGGCGGGGTAGTTCTCGATCACGACCTTGACCGGGTCGAGCACGGCCAGGCGCCGCGGCGCGGAGCGGTTGAGGTCGTCGCGCACGCAGTACTCCAGCAACTCCAGCTCGGTCTCGCTCTCGAACTTGGAGACGCCGACCCGTTCGCAGAAATCGCGGATCGCCCCGGGGGTGTAGCCGCGGCGGCGCAGGCCGGCGATCGTGGGCATCCGCGGATCGTCCCAGCCGTCGACCCGCTTCTCCTGCACAAGTTGCAGCAGCTTGCGCTTGCTCATGACGGTGTAGGTCAGGTTGAGGCGGGCGAACTCGCGCTGGCGCGGCCGCACCGTCCGGCCGTTGCGCGCGACCAGCAGCCCCAGTTCTTCCATGCGGTCGACCACCCAGTCGTAGAGCGGCCGGTGGACCTCGAACTCCAGCGTGCACATCGAGTGGGTCACCCCTTCGAGCGCGTCCTCGATCGGGTGGGCGAAGTCGTACATCGGGTAGATGCTCCAGGTGTCGCCGGCGCGGTAGTGGGGTACCCGCATGATACGGTAGAGAACCGGGTCGCGGAAATGGATG
>CAYVKQ010000577.1:0-1783 GCA_964451945.1 uncultured Lentisphaerales bacterium | reverse complement strand
CGCCGCGGTGCCTGGGCCTGCGTGTGGGACATCCCGGTCGACGCCGTGCTGGCCTACGGCACCGCCGCCGCCGAAATGGATGGGCAGGAGTTCCAGAACCGGGCCGAGGCCGATTCACTTCTTAAACAGCAGCTCGATGCACACGCCGATGCCGGTGACGATCAGCCCGGCATAGACCAGCACCCGCAGAAGGTTCAGCACGATCTCCATGGCGGGGATAGCGTAGCAGGCCCGGACGGCAGTGTCCAGCGAACGCGCGAGGCGCCGCATGGCTGAAGACCTGACAATCTCCGTGGTCGCCGAAACCGCCGCGGCCCAGGGAAATATCCAGAGCCTGAAGGGCGGCATCCAGGCGCTGCCGGCCGCCGCCAAGACGGCCGCGGGCGGCATGAACGCCATGGCCGGCGCGGTGGATGTCCTGAAGGTGTCCATGTCGGCGCTGCAGAAGACCTTCCTGATACTGAACATCATCAACACGCTCATCAACTGGTTCGGGCGGCTAGCCGAAGCCACCAAGGCTGTAACCGAGTGGTTCCAAAAGCTCGCGGGGATCGAGACCGCGGGGGAACGGATCGACAAGATCGCGGCCAGCGTGGACAAGCTGACGGAATCGTACCAGGCGCTGGTGGACAAGGCATCGGAATACCAGAAACTGATCAAGGACGACACGGCCGCCTCCATCCGCGAGGTGCAGGCCGCCATTGCGCAGAAGATCGCGGTCGTCGACCTGCGTCTCCAGAAACAACTGGCCGAGACCTCCGACCCCGGCCAGCGGGCCAGGCTGGAGCGCCAGGCCGAGGGCGAAAAGTCCGCCATCGGCACTGGCTCGGTCGAGAAGAAGCAGCTCGAAATAAAGGGCGTCGATGCCGCCATGGCCGCGCTCGGCGCGGAACGGAAAGACCTGCTGGGGCAGATCGCGGCCGCCGCCACGGCCAACAATGCAGCCGTCGTCATGCAGCAGGGCGGACGTGTCGACAAGGAGGATGCGCAGAAGCTGGCCGACGCGCAGGCGCAGGCGGCCAAGGCCTACGACGCCATGCTGGCGCGTCTCGCCGCCATCGACAGGCAAACCTCGGGACTCTCCCGCGAGAAGGCCACGCTGTCGGTCGAGCTTGGCGCGGCGGAAACGGGCCGGGCAGCGGCCCTCCAGGCCGACCGCAACAAGACGTCCAACCTGGAAAAAGACTTGGCGGCCGAAGGCGCGGCAAAGCGGGATAAGATCAAGAAGGACGTGGATTCCGAACTCGACGATTTCTTCGGTCCGGTCGACGCCGCCGCGGAAAAGCAGGCCGAGGTGCGGGCCGAAACACAGAAAAAGATCGACGCCATCACCGTCGCGGCCCCCCGCGCCGCCACGTCCGGCGGCGCCGCCGGGTTGATCATGGGCCGCCAGATCGACAATGCCGCCCGCCTCCAAGAGCAGCGCGAGGCCAGACGCGACGCTATCCTCAAGGAGGAGGTTGTGCTGCTGGCCCAGATCGCGGAAAGGCTGGAGGAATAATGGCAGCACCCGTCATCCACGGCTCATCCGAATGGCAGACCCTGTTCGACTACTCCACCGGCACGGCCGGGGAGCGCGTCCGCGTCACCATGGGGCCGGCCAAGGACATCGACAACCAGATCGTCGATCTCAAGGCCGCCTACGCCATCCACACCATCGACGTCAGCGTCTCCCCCGGCAGCGCCGCCGCCACCGTCCGCATCACCTACGGCGCCTCGGGCACACTGCCCGCCGGCGAGCGCCGCTGGCCCGTCTATTCCCTCTACCCCGCCATGGTCAGCG
>CAYVKQ010000576.1:267-1787 GCA_964451945.1 uncultured Lentisphaerales bacterium | reverse complement strand
CAACGGGAAGACGGCCGATGCGGACCGCAGGCGCTACTTCGAGATCGCACGGGGGTCGGCGCTGGAATGCGCAGCGATCCAGGACGTATTGGTTGTCGGAAAGGCGCTGGACGAAGCCGAAAGCCAGGAACGAAAGAATGAACTGGACCGCATGGTGTCAACGTCAGCGACCTCTGAACCCGTGAGGCGAAGGCGAATGGGGGTTCGGAGTGCCGCCGTTTCACTTCTCCCCACTTGAATGTTGAGTGTTGAGACAGGCGTTCTTCCTCTTACGGCCCCTTGTCCTTGCCCCGCCGCGTGCGCCACTGGGCCAACGGGCGTGTCAGTAGGTTGCCGGGACGATCAGCAGTTTGAAGAACACTTTGTCGGAATAGACTTCAGGTATGAATTCGGCCTCGGCGGTGCCATCGGCACCGAAATAAACTTCGTCGGGCCACACCAGAGTTCCTTCCCCTCCAGGCGCGTCCATCTGGAGAATTAAGATCTCGCTGGACCACCCCCAGCAGGTTTCCAGACGGTCCATCGCCTGCACGGCGGTGGCGTCGATGCCGTTGGCGACGCTGAAGGTCAAGATCAACGGCCAGGCATCAGGATTGAAGGACGTGGTGCGGAGACTCGGACTGAAGTCGAGGATAGCGTTGCCCGCGATGAGTTCCGGGAGGGTGAAGCCCATGATGTCGGCCTGCTGCATCAGGGAACCGAAGGAGGCTGCGGTGGTCTCCGGGTGCGCGTCGGTGTAAATGGCTACGCCGGCAGCCACCTCAGACAGGGTCAGGCCGGCGATGAAACCGCCACTCAGTGTCTCCTGGATGAACTCGCCACCAACGCGGATCCGGGCGGTCAGCACGGGGTAGTCCCATCTTGTGCCCCGTGTCCATCCGTACCACCGAAGCCCCAAGTAACCATCCATGCCCTCCGACACTTCGTTGAGAGTCTCCGACAGGGTGAGCGGATCATCTTCCCCCGGCACGGCCAACTGGCCGGGCGGTTCGCTGAAGGAATAGCACTCTGCGGCGTTCGCTTCTTCGGCTTCGCCATAATCACCGACTGCGGAAAGATCGTGGTAATTTCTGCCGTTTTGCATCCAGAAGCCGCTGACAATGAAGGCATTTGGATCAGCCAACCGTCCCGCCAAACCGCCGCTCACGAAGCCGTCAACCCGCGCATCGCTCCAGCAGTTCATAAGGGTCCCCTCGATCGCTCCGACGATGCCGCCGGCGCATGCGCCGCGCACGCGCCCGCGGCAGAAACTGTTGGCGATGGAGTTCTTGCCCAGATGGCCACATAGAATACCGGCCTCTTCGGAGGCTGAGACATCGGCGTCGGTCAGGCCCAGGTTGAGGATGGTGCCATCACGCGCCACCCCGAAGAGGCCCCCCGCACGGCGCTCATCGTCGTCAACATAGAGCCGCTGGAAATCGGAGAGCGTGATGTCCTCGGCGATGGTGCGCACCCACAGCACGGGGCGGCGACGGATCCGCCCGACCTCGCCGACCAGCCGGAGCTTTTCCACCAGGGCC
>CAYVKQ010000576.1:0-257 GCA_964451945.1 uncultured Lentisphaerales bacterium | reverse complement strand
GTTGCCGTCGAACAGCAGTCCGTTGAAGTGCCGTTCGGGATTCACGCCGTCTGACAGATATCCGATCGGATCCCACTCGTGCGCGTCGAGGGCGATATCGGCGGTCAGCGTAATCCGCTTATCGGCAAAAGAGACGCCGCCATTGACCAATACCGCCAGGCCGGCCAGTTCGGCGGCGCTGCCGATGGTGAAATCGCTTGCGTCCTCGTCAAACCAGTTGGTGACAAAATTGCCGGGATCGCTCCAGCAATCGGTGA
>CAYVKQ010000575.1:0-1799 GCA_964451945.1 uncultured Lentisphaerales bacterium | reverse complement strand
CAGCATGAGGTCGACGAGGGTCTGCTCCATGGTGCGGATCATCCCGGTGCTGTTGATCACGTCGGGGAGCCCCGCGCCGCCGGTGACAACGCAAAAATCGCGCAACGCCTCGCATTGCTCGCGGATACGCGAATAGTCGTAGTGATCGGGCGCGGGCATGGGCCAGTTGGCCACGGTCTCCCGATCGGCGTCTTTCAGCGGGAAATCGCAGTAGTCCCAATAGCCGCCGCTGGTATGTTCCACCCAGCGGCGGCGGATGCCCCACAGGTCGACATGGATGCCGCGTTCGGGAATGTCGGCATGCAGCGCCGGCCCGGTGTAGGGCGCGCCGACCGACCGGAAGTCCACGCCGAGCGCGCGGCGCAACCCTTCGTCATCGTCATGCTTCACCCCGTAGTGTGCCTTGAGGCGCCGGTCGATCGCGGCATTGGCGAAGTAATTGATCGGAACCCGGTCTGGCTCGCGATGGTCAAAGGTTGTCAAGACGCGTTGCTTGGAGGTCATGGGATCAGGTTATCCCGCTGGCGTGCCCATCGTCAAGGTGCCAGTGGGTTCGTGCCCACCAGGGTGTCGGCTTCGGCCGCGGCGGGTGTGAAGGTGACAAGGGTGTTGACGGCGTGCGGCGCAAGGTTGGCGATGCGGCAGGGAAGGTACGGACTGCTCCAGCCGGTGCCGACACCGGAGGCATCGCAGCGCTCGACCAGGCAGGCGACGGGCCGGCCGACAAATCCCCTGGCGAAACGGCGGCGCTGTTCGTCGCCGAGTGCGATCAGTTCGTTGGCGCGTGCCTTGCGCACGGCGGCGGGAATCTGGCCGTCGCGCGCGGCGGCGGGCGTCCCCGGCCGTTCGCTGTAGGGGAAGACGTGGAGGTTGGAGAAGGGGAGCGACGCGAGGAAGCGGCGGGTGTTTTCGAAGCAGGTGTCGCTCTCGCCCGGAAAGCCGGCGATGACGTCGCTGCCGAGGCCGAGGCCGGGGACGCGCGCCAGGGCGTATTCGGCGGCGGCGCGGAAGGCGGCGGTCCTGTAGCGGCGCCCCATCGCGCGCAACACGGCGTCGTCGCCGCTCTGCAGCGGCAGATGGAGCTGGCGGCAGAGGACCGGGCTCTCGGCCATCAGGTCGGCAATCTCCCGTTCGACCGTTCCCGGCTCGACCGAGCCGATGCGGAGGCGGCCGATGCCGGGGAGGGCGGCCAGGGCGCGCAGCAGGTCGGGCAGCCGCCGGCCACCGTCGTTGTAGCGGGCGGTGTTGCAGCCGGCGATGACGATCTCCCGGGCGCCGGACGCGATCAACGCGCGCGCCTCGTCCAGGCATTGCGCGAACGGACGGCTGACGGGTCGGCCGCGCGTGTGGGGGACGATGCAGTAGGCGCAGAAGAAGTCGCACCCGTCCTGCACCCGCAGGAAGGGGCGGGTGCGGCGAGGCGGCGCGGCGGGGTCGGCGGAGGCCGCGATGCGCGGCGCGCACGCCACGGCGACGCGGTCGACCAGCGTGTCGCGTCCGGCCCGCGGCACGATCAGCGAAACGCCGGTTGTGGCAAGAGCTTCGCGCGCCGCCGCCTCGGGAACGCATCCCGAAAGGACCACGAACGGCGGCGGCGCGAGCCGGCCGAGGCGGCGGCAGAGACGGAGGCACTCCTGCTCGGCGGTGCGGGTGACGGCGCAGGAGTGGATGAGGACGGCGTCGGCGTCGCGCGCGCGGCCAACCGCCCGCCAGCCACGCGCTTCGAACTGCGCCGCGAAGGTGTCCGCCTCGGCCTGGTTCAGGCGGCAGCCGAAGGTCTTGATCTGGAAGCGCAGCGG
>CAYVKQ010000574.1:0-1800 GCA_964451945.1 uncultured Lentisphaerales bacterium | reverse complement strand
TTCGCTTCCCCGCTCGCATCACCGCCAACTTCCCCGCTCGCGAATCAGCCATGCGATTCACTGGCCGGCGCTAGGCGGCTTCAGCCTGCCACAGATAGTCGAGTTCGCCGTTCCAGTATCTGACGATGATCCTCAGCAGGGCCGCGAAGCCCTCCTTGGTCCAGAACTGGCCGGTGCGTTTGAGGCGGTTCTGGAACTGGGAGCAGAGGGACTCGACGGAGCCGCTGCCGATGGGCACTCCCAGCCGGGCGTTGGCGGCGTAGTCCATGTGCCCGGCATGGTTCCTGAAGTAAGCGTTCTGTTCGCGGATGGACTCCAGCAGCGCTGGGTCGTCGGAGGGCGGCTCCCGCAGCAGTTCGTCCAGCGTCTTGAACAATCGCTCGGGTGATGTGTGCTTGAGGCCGTGCAGGATTCTGCCGCACCACGCCCGCGCCTTGGCCGGGTCCGCGCCGTGGAGCGCGGCGGCGAGGGCGTGGAGGTGCTGGCTGAGATGGTAGAAGTCGAGCATGGCCTTCGAGCATTTCTCGAAACGGTCCTCGTAGATGCGCCAGAGCCACACTCCGCCGTCCATGACGAAGAAGACGGCCTTCGCCCGCAGCAGGCCCATCCGCACCGCCTCCCTGTGCAGGAGGACGCCGAAGTCGTAGGGGGACGTGTCCGCGGGGGCGGCCGCGACGTGCTTTTCAATGAGGGCTTTGCGCTTCCCGCTGACGGAGAGCAGCGCGGAGAGCTTGAAGACCACCGCCGAGCGGATCTCGTGCCAGTGGACGCGGTCCGGGAGCTCGCGGTTTTTCATGTCCAGCCCCCAGTTCTCTCCCCGGTGGCGGGCGTTCCATCCGTCCGCCATCACGACGAGCGTGTCCTCCGCGGAGGCGGCGCCGGCGCACAGCCCCTCCGGCCGGCCGTCCTCCGAAGCCGCGCCAAGGCGCAGGACGGCGGAGCGCACCGCGTCGCCGCCGACCTCGAACCATGTGGCGCGCGCGACCCCCGCGGCCTTTTCGTAGCTCCCGGTCTCGGCCGCGAGAACCGCCATCCGTTTTTCCATCTCGGGCGAGTACCGCCGGTTCGGCCCGATTCCGAGGTGTGCGAGGGCGGGGCATTCCCAGCGCCCGTCCCCGCCGAAGCCCTCGCGGCACCGGAACACGGCCTGCCCGTAGAACGTGGCGAGGCGGACCTCGCGGTACCGCTTCCTCCTGAGGGCCGCCACCGCCTCCGATGTCGCCTCCCAGCCGTCCACGAGCCTCTGAACGCGCGCCTCGTATTCCGCGCGCAGTTCCTCCCGCCTCTCTTCGAAGAGCGCCCGTTCCATGCCCATCAGCGGGCTCACCCGCGCCTCATCCTTTTCTTTCTCCACGTTTTCCCGCCTTTTGCTGTTGACATAGTAGCACTGTGATGCTACTATCATGCGCGAAAGGGGATTCCATGTCAACAGAACTCGAGAGAAAAGAGAAAAAAGTCGGCGCCCTCCTCGCCAGTCTGGCGGGTCTCGGCGCGATGCGCCCGGGGACGCTCACGGTGCAGTACCGCAACCCGGACGAACGCAAAACGCCGTTCCACCAGCTCAGCTACACGCACAAGGGGAAAAGCCGCTCGGAATACGTCCGGACGGAGAGCCTGCGCGCCGTCAGGATGGAGGTCGACGCCTATAAGAAGTTCCGCCGTCTCATCGAGGAGATAACCGACCTCTCGCTGGAGGCGTCACGGTTGCGCCACAAGCGAACGTAGCGGCCCACCCGGCCAGCCTCGCTGGGCCGACGGGGTGAGCCAGGCCAGTGAATCGCCGGTGCGCCCGGCCACTGG
>CAYVKQ010000573.1:0-1801 GCA_964451945.1 uncultured Lentisphaerales bacterium | reverse complement strand
GGCAACGGCACGCTCGGCAGCGTCAATCGGACGGCCGGGACGTTCCGCAAATGCGTGACGGACAAGGAGGTCATCGGCGGCACGGACGTCACGGTCGGCGATCCGCTCTTCGTTGACGCGGCGAACGGCGACTACCGCCTGAAGGTCGGATCGCCTGCAATCGACAAGGCGTCTACGTTGAGCGGCGTCAAGGTCGACCGCGACGGCGTCAGCCGTCCGCAGCTGGACGGACCGGACATCGGCGCCTATGAGTTCTTCGTGTCGGAAGGCGAGTTCATCTGCGGCATCCAGTCAACCGTCTCGTCGTGTCCGTTCGGCACGGTTCCGCAGTTCACGGCGACCGTGCTCGGCGGGACGCCGCCGTACACGTACACGTGGGTCTTTGATGGCGTCCAATATGCTTCCGGCGAGGGAGACGACTACAAGTCCGTCGGCTGGACGGACATTCCGAACGGTGTCCATGACGTCGCGCTGCTCGTCCGTGACGCCGAGGGCGTGGAGAAGGCGGTCGAGTCGAAGGGCGTGGTGACGGTGAAGCCGGTCAAGGTCTATGTCGACGCGAATGGCGGGAACGTCGCGCCGTACGACACGCCCGCGAAGGCGGCGCACGTGCCGGCGGACGCATTTGCGGCGGTCTGGCGTTCGCCGGGTGTGGCGAGCGAGGTCGAAGTCGCGGAGGGGACGTATCCGGTCTACGGACAGTTCGGACTGGACGGCGACATCGATTTCCACGGCGCGGGCGTCGGCAAGACGGTCCTCTGCGGCGCGGAGATCGATCCGGCGCAGCGCGTCTTTTCGCTTTCGTCGCCGCTGGCGACGGTTCGAGACCTGACGATTTCGGGCGTCACCAACAGCGCGTCCCAGGGGTCGGTCGTCTGGATGTCGACGGGCGTCGTGACCCGCGTTGCCTTGGAGAAGAACAAGTCGAAGGCGTCCTACACCCAGTCGCCGATCTATCTGACGGGCGGCACGGTGCGGGACGTGTCGGTCGTCGGCATCGTGTTCAGCAACGGCGACTGGAAGTACGGCGGCGGCATCTACATGACCGGCGGACTGGTCGACGGAGCGACGGTCGTCTCCAACCGGTTCGGCGACAACGCCGGCGGCGGTGGCGTGTACATGACGGGCGGCACGCTCCGCAACAGCCGCATCGTCGGCAACCGCGCGCCTCGCAAGAACGGCGGCGGCGTGTACATGACGAGCGGCACGGTCGAGAACTGTCTCGTCGTCGGCAATGAGGGCGGTCCGGACGGCGGCATGTCCAATGACCACGGCACGGGCATCTACGCCGAGGGCGGCAAGGTGATCAACTGCACGATTTCCGGCAATGCGCCGTTCAAGGACGGGCTCACGTCCGCAGCCGCCAGCTTCGCGAGCGGCGTTACGGTCGTGAACACGATCGTCTACGGCAACGCTGGCCAGGACGTCGCGGGCGGCGCGGTGCCGCGGCACAGCTGCTGGCCGGGCGCGACCGACGGGGAGAACGGCAACGTGTCGGGTGATCCGCAGTTCCGCCATCCGTCCGCGGGCGACTACCGTCTCAAGGCCTTCTCGCCCTGCGTCAACAAGGGCGATAATGCGCCGTGGCAGACGCGTCCTGATGCCCTCGACCTGAACGGCCAGTTGCGCATCCGTGACAAGGTCGTCGACATGGGCTGCTGCGAATGCATCCGCTGGGGATTGACCTTGTTGGTGAAGTAACTAGTCGGTCCGCACTGCGAACTGCCGCGGATGTCCGGCAACGTCGGCCTCGGCAAGGTCGTCCGTGACATCTGTAGCTGACGCTTGCACGGCGATTCCG
>CAYVKQ010000572.1:0-1806 GCA_964451945.1 uncultured Lentisphaerales bacterium | reverse complement strand
GGGCATCTTGCCCGTGTTTCATGGGCGGGACGCCCATGCCACGAGGGGTTTTGCAGGAGCCTCGTGGGAACACAGCCTGCTACTTCGCCCGCCCGACGGGGCACTCCTGCAGGCAGCGTTCGAGGATGCAGGGGCGACGCTTCATCACCGGGTCGCGCCCCAGGACTGCCTCGGCAACCTGCTCGATGGTCACGTCGCCGGCGGGCTTGGGCACGTCGGTCTTGTTGCCGATCATCGCCGGCCCCTCCTCCGGGCAGAGGGCGTAGCGCTTGGACCAGTCGCAGCGGCCGCGGTTGACGCCGGGGACGCGCACGACGGTGTTGTCGAGGTGGATGTCGAAGCCCGTCCCGTCAAGGGCCGTCATCGGACAGGTCTCGGCGCAGACGGCGCAGGTGGCGCAGGGGTCGTCGCCCAGACGGATGGCATCCGCAGGGAGCTCGGCATCGGTGACGATGACGATCTGGCGCATCCGCGAGCCCGACTCGGGCGAGAGCAGGGCGCCGTGCCGCCCCAGGCGGCCGAAGCCGGCCGCGACCGCCTCGATCGCGTTGCAGCGGGCGTCGGGGAGCATGCCGCGGTGCGAGGCGACCTGCGACTGGATCCCCAGCATGTCTTCCGAGACGACCGCCCGGTGGCCCTGTTCCGCCAGCACCTTGACCAGCTCGAAGGCGGCCAGCGCCAGCTCATGGCGGGTCTGGTACTGCCAGAAGGCGTAGGGACCGATCTGCTGGTTCTCGGGCTTGCCCGCGTGGGCGACGATCGCTTCGGGGAAGTCGAGCCCCAGCACGATCACCGATTTGGCGCCGGACAGGTGGTCCGCCGGCGCCCGCACCCTGGCCGTTTCACGGACGATCTTCGGCTCGAAGACGCCGTGGTAGGTCACGCTGGCATCGTCGACCCGCTCGCCGAGCGCCTTGAGGTCGACTGCCGCCGCCAGTTCGCCGACGGCGCGGTCAAAACGCGCGGCCGGGGCGACGCCGAAGCGGGTGACGTGCGATTCGTCGGCCAGGGCTTCGAGCCGGCGGCGCAGGCGGACCGGATCGAGCCGCCTCGGCCGGGCCGGCGCGCCGGCGGCGGCGGGCGGCGTGGGGTCGAGCGGGGCGTCGGTGACTACGGCTCCCAGCCAGACGTCGCCGCCGAATTCGGGACTGGCGACCAGACGCGGGGTTTTGGCCGACGCCCGCCCCAGATCCAGCATTTCGGCGAACGCACCCGCCAGTCCGCCCCGCTCGCTCCAGGCGTTGTAGCTGGCGGCGTGGTAGCCGCAATCCTCGACGAGGCGCGCCAGCCGCAGCAGCACGTGGTGGTAGTTCATCCCCGCCGCCAGACCCATCGGCAGGCTGGTCAGCGTCCCCTCGGGGGCGCGCCAGACAACCCCGATCACGGTGCGGGCGCCCGGCAGCTCCTTCTGCACGGTGTAGCCGGGGGCCGTCTCCAGGTCATGGACCAGCGGACCGACGCGGACCAGGTCGGCGCCCATGCGGATGGCGGCCGCCGAAAGGTCGTCGCGGAGCTTGCGCAGGGTCGGCATGGTGTCGGGGTAGCGACGGTTGATGCGGTTCTGGGCGATGAATTTGCCGGGACGGCCGAAGCTCGGCTCGTCCGTCCGCAGGTGCGGCGGCACGCAGACCTTCTGGCAGACGCCGCGCTCGTGGCCGCGCGTCCCCTTGGCGGCGATCTCGCCGAGGATTTCGGCCTCGCCGACCTTGTCCATTTGCTTGAGGTTTTCCGAGTTGAGATCGAGGTTGAAATGCTCGGCCCAGGCGCAGCGCCAGATGTTCTTGTGGGCGTAGCGGAAGGTCTTGT
>CAYVKQ010000571.1:0-1807 GCA_964451945.1 uncultured Lentisphaerales bacterium | reverse complement strand
CCGCGCAGATGATGCCGGCGCCCTTCAAGGCGCCCGCCGTCATCCACACGCTGCCGCCCGCGGCGGAATACCACCCCGCGTCCGTTGAACTCGTGCGCGCCGAATCGGCGTAGACCATGCCGTCCACCGTGAACGTGCCGTCCACCGTGACGCGGATGCGTCCGCCGCCGCGGCGAAAGTAGTGGGACGATCCGCCGCCCGAGCCGAGCGTGACCGGGCGGAGGATCGAGCCGTAGGGCGCCGGCGTCGGCGCGGTGTAGCGTCCGCCGTGGACGGCGCCGGCGGCGAGGTAGCCCGGGCCCTTACCCGGATCGAACCCCTTGCATTCGGCGTCGAGCGCGCCGTCCGCCTCGACGAGGGCGTCGCCCGCCACCGTGACGTCGAGGCCGTAGCCGAGGTCCGAGGCGCCGTTCGCGGGATGCGTGAGCGACGCGCCGGAACGCACGAAGAGCTGCCCGCCGACGGCGAGCGGTACGCCGAGCGAAAGCCGTCCGCCCGCGAGCGCCTCCACGTTTTCGAGCGCTGTCAGCGCGCCCGCGCCCGAAAGCAGCATCTCGCCGCCCGCGAGGTCCTCCACCGTGACCGCGCGCACGGTGGCGGGAGCGGCCAGAACGGCTTCGGAGGCCGTGTCGAAAATCACGCGTGTCGTTTCGTCCGGCACTTCGCTGCCCGCCCAGTTCGCCGCGTTGGTCCAGGCCTTGTCGCCGCCGGCGCCGGTCCACGTGTCGGCCTTGAGCCCGAACCGCCAGTTGACGTTGTTTCCGCCGTCCGTGGAGGGCGCTTCCGCGACGGCCGCCGTGCCGAGCGCCGTGGAGTCGGAGACGACGACGCCGCGCGCCGCGAGTTTCGCCGTTCCGCGGATGCTCCACGAAACGCCGGTGGAGGAGCTCTTCAGCGCGAGGGCGGCCGCGCCGCCGGAGACGCCCGTCAGGACGATCTCGCGCGCCGTCACCGTCTCGCCCGCGGTGAACGCGATTTCGAAGGCCGCGCTCTTTTCGCAGGAGAAGACGTCGGCCGTGAAGCCGTCGGCGAGCGCGACACCCGCGCCCGTGCCGGCGAAGACCACCTGGTGGAATTCCAGACCCGCGGGGTCGAAGCCCTGCACGCCCGCCCCGCCCGCGAGAACGACGGTCGAAGCGGCCGGGACGAACGAGCCGCCCGCGAACGACGCGGAGCCGCCGAGTTCGACGGTTTCGGCGCCGGAGGCCATCAGCGCGCCCGCGCAGGCGAAGGCGTTGGTAACGGTCAGTGAAAAACCGCAGAGCTTCAGCTCGGCGTTCGATTCGACGGTGAGCCGATTGAGCGTGGTCGACGCTCCCAGCTCGGCGGGTGTCGCAACCGTCCCCGGAAGGAGCACGTCGTCGGTGTCGACGGGGATGCGCAGGAGGTCCCAGTTCGCCGGGTTCGCCCAGGCGCCCGACTCCGCGCCGGTCCACACGATCCGGTCGCCGGGGAGGATGGGAGTGGCGATGACCCAGTTCTCGAGGTGCGAACCGACGGTCGTCGAATCGGCGGCGACGAGGCTGCCGGGGCGTGCGTCGGAGTCCTGCACGTCCGCGTAGGCGACCGACGCCGAGGCGCCGTCCATGATGTCGAGCAGCCAGAAGACGCCGTCCGCCGTGGAGCGGAGATAGACGGGGTCTTCCTCGTTGCCCGCGATTTCGAAACTGCCGCCCGGGGCGATGCGGCAGATCGAGTTGGTGACGGCGGTGTCCGCGAGGGCGTCGAAACGGACCGTCTTCCCGGGCTCGGCGCAGACGAGGCGCATGAAGACGTTGCTGCCCGCGAGGGTCGCGGAGACGGCGGC
>CAYVKQ010000570.1:0-1812 GCA_964451945.1 uncultured Lentisphaerales bacterium | reverse complement strand
TCGACCGCGCCCTGGAGGAGGACGAGACGGTGTCGGTCACGCTGCTGCCGGGGCCCTACATACTGAACGCCGACAGCAACGCCGTCATCACCGTCGCCAACGACCCGCTGGAGGCGGTTTGGGACGGCTCCGGCGATATGACCTGGACGCAGCCCGACGCCACGAGCTGGAGCGGCGGCGTCTATGATTACAACAGCGTCGCCCTTTTCGCCGGCGCGGGACAGGGAAAGGTGACGCTTTCGGGTACGATCACGCCGAGCGCCGTGCGCGTCACCAACGGCGCCTACACCCTCGCCGGCACCGCAATTGCCGGCGCCGGCGGCCTGACCGTCTCCGGCGGCGCGCTCGTCATCGAAAACGCCGCCAACACCTACGCCGGCGACACCGTCGTCGGCAGCGGCGCCACGCTGCAGATCAACCAGGCCAACCGTCTCCCCTACGGCGCCGGCAAGGGCGACGCGACGGTGGACGGAACCCTCATCGTCAACAACACGGACCTGACCCTGAACGGTTTGAACGGTGCCGGGCTGGTCGAAAAGCCCGGCGGCAACGGAAACACCCTGACGCTGGGCGCGGACGACGCCTCCGGCGCCTTCGGCGGCGTCATCCGGAAAACGGGCGGCACCTTGAACGTAACGAAGACGGGCGGCGGAGCGCAGATCCTGGGCGGCGCCAACAGCTACAACGGCGCGACCACGGTCAACGGCGGCACGCTGCGCTTCACCGGCGCCAACACCTTGAGCGGCGCGCTCACGGTCAATGCCGGCGTCCTGGCGCTGGACGGTTCGAACACGCTCTCCGGCACCGTGACGGCCGACGCCGGCGGCGCACTGCGCCTGGGGCACCCGCAGGCGCTCCGGGGAGCGCCGCTCGTCACGCTGGTCGGCGGCGGGACCCTCGACACGGCGGAGATGGCGGAGCCGGTTTTCTTCGCCGCCCCCCAGACGCTGCGGCTCGACGGTCGCGGCGCCACGGCGACGCTGGAGACCGCGCCCGGCAATGGCCTGGAGTTGACGGGGACAAGCGCGCTGCACGTCAACGCCTATGACGGCGCGACGCCCGCGCTGACGGTCACGGGCGGCGGCAGCCTGACGCTGTCGAGCGGCAACACGGCGACCGTCACGGTGGCGGGCGACACGCCGCTGGCCCCCGGCGACTACCTCCTGGTCGCGGACGGGGCGGTTGGCGAGGCGCCTGCGGCCGTGACCGTCAACGGCGCGGGGCGCGCCCCCGGCACGACGGCGGCGCTGGTCATCGAAGGGGGCAGCCTGGTCCTGCGCATCGAAGACTACGACCCGGGACGCCCCCCCGCGAGCGTCGCCACCACGGCCGCCGGCGACTGGCACGCCCCCGCCACCTGGTCGGGCGGCAGCGTCCCCGGCCCGGGCGACACCGTGACGCTCGACCACCCGGTGACCTTGACGTCAGGCACATCCCCGTTGGCGGGCTTTGTGAACAACGCCACGCTGACCTTCAACGGCTGGAACACGCCGCTGGTCGCGGCGGAGGTCGCAATCAACGCCGGCATGACCCATCCGG
Source organism: uncultured Lentisphaerales bacterium (assembly GCA_964451945.1). Taxonomy (GTDB): domain Bacteria; phylum Verrucomicrobiota; class Kiritimatiellia; order RFP12; family JAAYNR01; genus JAAYNR01. Next base: position 273 of record CAYVKQ010000570.1, on the reverse strand, counting down.
CGCAGAGCGCGACGGCGCGCGACCCGGTGTCGGGCCAATGGATTCCCGACAACCGCGTCTGGATCATCTGTTCCAACCTCATGGTCACGGCAGGAGGCGAAATCATGCTGGATGCCCGCGGGTATCAGGGGAGATGGGGCTATGGGTTGCCCGGCTACGGTCCGGGCGGCGGTGCGGGTTCTTCCGGAATTAATGGAGGCGGCGGCGGTCATGGCGGACGCGGCGGTCTCGATCTTACCGGCAACGGTAACGGCGGCCCCACCAACGGCGTCG
>CAYVKQ010000569.1:0-1814 GCA_964451945.1 uncultured Lentisphaerales bacterium | reverse complement strand
ACCGGCTTGCCGAGGGTGCGCAGGTAGCGCGCGCCGACGGGCAGCACCTCGTAGCCCCAGCCGCCGGTGGGGAGGCATTCGAACTCCAGGTAGGTGCCGATCGCCTGCTGCGCCTCGAAATCGACGCCGTTGAAGTAGAGCAGGGCGTCGGGCTTGACGGCGCGCACCGCCTCGGAGACGCGCCGGGCCATGCCGGCGATCTTGCGGAAATTGAAGGCGTGGAGCTGCGCCTCGTCCTTCCAGTCGACGCCTTCGCGCGTCATTGCCTCGAGGCACTCGACGCCGATACAGGGGGGGGTGTTCATGCAGTCGAGGAACAGACCGTCGACGCCGCAGTGGCGGAAGACCTCTTCGGTCATCGCCACCAGGTGGTCGCCGTAGCCCGAGGTGTAGCACATCTGGCGGAAGAAACTGTCGAAGGGATCCTTGCCGTAGGTCGTGCCGTCCGGGCGGAGCACCAGCCACTCGCGATGACGCAGCCCCTCCTCGTGGCTCAGGCCGCCGTTGATGTAGGCGCTGATGCCGATCCCCCTGCGGTGGCAGGCGGCGGCAAGCTCGGTGAGCAGGTCGCGCCGCAGCGCGGCATGCCGGATGCCGATGCGGGTGTCGTAGTAGGCCGTGCCGAGGTTGCAGCGTGCGGGGAAGACGACGTACTCCGCGCCGATCTCCGCGAGGGTGTCGGCGATCGCCTCCATGTCGAAGTCCCGGCCGACGTCGGGGTTGGCCGGCATGGTGTGAAAATCGAAAAACAACGCGCGTCTGGGAAAGGTCATGGCCACTCCTTGGGGACGTTCAGCAGAAGCCCCGGGGGTTCTGCGACTGCCAGCGCCAGGCGTCGGCGCACATCTCTTCGAGCGAGCGGGTCGCCCGCCAGCCCAGGAGTGCCTTGGCGCGCGCGGGGTCGGCGTAGCAGGCGGCGACATCGCCGGCGCGGCGCGGCGCGATTTCGTAGGGGATGGGACGTCCGCTCGCCTTCTCAAAGGCGCGGATCATCTCCAGCACGGAGTAGCCGCGGCCGGTGCCGAGGTTGACCGTGAGCAGCTCCGGGTCGCGGGCGGCGAGGCGGTCGAGCGCCGCCAGGTGCCCCAGGGCCAGGTCGACCACGTGGATGTAGTCGCGGACGCCCGTGCCGTCGGGCGTGGGGTAGTCGTTGCCGAAGACCCGCAGGCGGGGCAGTTTGCCGATGGCCACCTGCGCCACGAAGGGCATCAGGTTGTTGGGGATGCCGCTGGGGTCTTCGCCGATGCGGCCGCTGGCGTGCGCGCCGACCGGGTTGAAATAGCGCAGCAGCGCCAGGCGCCACTGCGGTTCGGCGGCGTGGAGGTCGCGCAGGATCTGCTCGATCATCAGCTTGCTCTGCCCGTAGGGGTTGGTGACGCCACCCGTCGGCGCGTCCTCGCCGATCGGCACTTTCCCGGGGGTGCCGTAAACGGTCGCCGAGGAGCTGAAAACCAGCGTGCGCACGCCGCGGCGCCGCATCGCCTGCAGCAGGGCCAGGGTGCCGCCGAGGTTGTTGGCGTAGTAGTCGAGCGGCTGGCGGACCGACTCGCCGACCGCCTTGAGCGCGGCGAAGTGGATCACGGCGTCGACGGGGCGGGCGGCGAAGACGGCATCGAGCGCCGCGTCGTCGCGCAGGTCGGCGCGCTGGAAGGCGAGCGGCCGGCCGGTCAGCTCGCGGACGCGCCGCAGCGCCTCCTCCTTGCTGTTGCAGAGGTTGTCGACCACGGTCACGTCGTGGCCTGCGTTGAGCAGCTCAAGCGTGGTGTGCGAACCGATATAACCGGCGCCGCCGGTAACCAGGATGTGCATCGGGG
>CAYVKQ010000568.1:0-1815 GCA_964451945.1 uncultured Lentisphaerales bacterium | reverse complement strand
GTTCGTTCCGGCGCGATTTCCGGAGACGACGCAACTGTAGAGCGTGCCGTAGAATGCGCCCCCGCCGCGCGCGCCTGCAATGTTGCCGATCATGCGGCACTGGTAATAGAGGCCATGGTATCCGCCTCCGCCGTCGCCGCTCGCATGAAAAAAATTCAGGACGGCGCATGGCACTTCTGATGCTGGAATCGTTCATTCGTAATCGGTATCGTAATCATAATCTTGATCGTAATCTCGCTTGGCCCTGCGTGTGATCGTACACCGCAGCACATTCCCTGATCGTATCCATGGGCAGAGCGCCGTCCACGAGTCGGATCGGCGGCGGTTGGGGGATTGCGAGTAAGATTACGATTGCGTTTAAGAGGTCCCCCTCATCAGAACTGCCATGCGCCCATCGGATCCAGAAGCCGGAACCCGTCATTGACAGCCGCGCATGCGCTGGATTATCATACGTCCGGTCAGCGCGGGAAGCGCCTGACTGTCGCCGGAAGGGAGTCGTCATGTTGCAGTTCAGCGGCCGCACCAACCTGTTGGAGCAAGCGGAGTACAAATATCGTCTGCAGGACGTGGAGCGTCCCAATCTGTACCGCGATCTCTACGACTACGCGACCATTCCCAAGGTGCCGTTCAACCACCGGGCCGTGCCGATGAACGCCCCGGAGGAGATCTGGATCACCGATACCACGTTCCGCGACGGCCAGCAGAGCTGTTCGCCCTTCACCGTGCAGCAGATCGTCGACATCTACCGCCTGCTCTCCCGCCTCTCGGGTCCCCGGGGGATCGTGCGGCAGAGCGAGTTCTTCATCTACACCGACAAGGACCGCGAGGCGGTCCGCAAGTGCCGCGAGACCGGACTGCGCTTTCCCGAGATCACCAGCTGGATCCGGGCGAGCGAGAAGGATTTCCACCTGGCCCGCGAAATGGAGATGAAGGAGACGGGGATTCTGGTCTCCTGCTCCGACTACCACATCTTCAAGAAGATGAACCTGACCCGCAAGCAGGCGTTCGACAAGTACGTAGGCATCGTGAAGACGGCGCTCTCCTACGGCATCCTGCCGCGCTGCCATTTCGAGGACATCACGCGCGCCGATTTCTACGGCTTCGTCGTGCCGCTGGCGACCGAGCTGATGAAGCTGTCGCGCGAGGCGGGCATCCCCATCAAAATCCGCGCCTGCGACACACTGGGGTACGGCGTCACCTATCCCGGCACCGCCCTGCCGCGGTCGGTCCAGGGGATCGTCTACGGGCTGAACCACTATGCCGACGTCCCCTCCAGCCAGCTGGAGTGGCACGGCCACAACGACTTCTACAAAGTGGTGACCAACGCCGGAACCGCCTGGCTCTACGGCTGCTCGGCAGTGAACTGCGCCCTGCTCGGCATCGGCGAACGGACGGGAAACTGCCCGGTCGAGGCGATGGCGGTCGAGTACGCCTCGCTCCGCGGCGCCACCGACGGCATGGATTTCACCGCCATCACCGAAATCGCCGAGTACTTCGAACGCGAGCTGGGCTACACCATCCCGCCGCGGACGCCCTTCGTCGGCCGCAATTTCAACTGCACGCGCGCGGGGATCCACGCCGACGGCATGCTCAAGGACGAGGAGATCTACAACATCTTCGACACCGCCCGGATTCTCAACCGGCCGGCGACGGTGGCGGTCGACTCGCATTCCGGCCTGGCCGGCATCGCCCACTGGATGAACGGGTTCTTCAAGCTCACCGGAGAGCACGCCCTCGACAAGAAGGCGCCCATCATCCTGGCGGTCAAGGAACGGGTCGACGTCCTGGCGTGCGGCAGCGGCCCGGCGGGTTGCG
>CAYVKQ010000567.1:0-1816 GCA_964451945.1 uncultured Lentisphaerales bacterium | reverse complement strand
GAGGCGCGCTACGCCGACGCGATCATCGCCTGCACCGACATCCACCGCCGCGATCCCCTCACGCCCGGTCTGGCGGAACTCCAGGGGCGGATCATGCAGCGGCTGGCGGAGTTGCGCCAGCGCGACAACGAAGTCAAGCAGGAGCCCTCCGATGCGCTCGCCATGGCCGACCTCGACCGCCAGGGGATCCTGCCCGCGACCTACCGCCAGCGGCAGCATGTCGTCGGAGAAACCAAGCCCATCGCCTCGCTGCCGACCGCGATGCAGAAGATGATGGACCGCCCCGTCAGCATCCATCTCGACAATGTGATGCTCGGCGACATCGTCCGGGAGATTGCCAAGTCGGAGAACGTCAACATCGTCGCGGACGGTGCGCTGGACGAGAAAACGCTGAACATCCACGTCGAAAACACCCCCCTGAGCGAGGTGCTCGAGTATATCGGCCGCAATCTCGGTGTGACCTTCGCCGTTGGACAGAACATTATCTGGGTGACCCCCGGCAGCGAAAGCGCGGGCCAGCCGCCCATGGTCACGCGCATCTACCGGCTGCGGAAGGGGCTGTCCAAGGAGGAATTGGAGGGCGGCCCCGAAATGCTCGGCATCATCGATGCGGTGACGCGTTTTGTTCCCGCCGTCGAAGGCGCCGACATTCTGTTCAACACCAAGGCGCACGCCGTGCTGGTCAAAAACACCCGCGAGAACATCCGCCTGATCGAGGACATCATCGACGTGCTGGACATCCGGCCACCGCAGGTGCTGGTCGAGGCGCGCTTCATCAGCACCGGGGTCAAAGACCTGCGCGAGCTTGGCGTCGACTGGTTCCTCGACTCGCCCTGGCAGGAGTGGAAAGTCGGCAAGTCCGGCCAGCAAGTGGCACGTTCGGAGATCAGCGAAGGGGGGGCGGTCGAGTTTTCCGGCTTTCCCAGCGCGAAGCAGGGGATGAACTTCACCTATACGGGGCTGCTCACCGACCCGCAGTTCCACGCCGTCATCCATGCCCTCGAAACATCGGGCAAGTCGCGCACCCTTTCCGTGCCGCGCGTCACGACCGTCAACAACCGCGAGGCCTCGCTGCGCGTCGGGGAGGACTTCCGGTTCTTCGAGGAGTACGAGACCGAAGAGGTCCGGACCGGGACCACGCCCGAAGGGCGGGATATCTACCAGTCGCGGCTGGTCCCGACCGGCACGCCGACGCTGGAGGAACTGGGCATCGAACTGACCGTGACCCCGAGCGTCGGCGCCGACCTCGCCACGATCTCGCTGAGCCTGGCGCCCGAAATCAGCGAGTTTGTCCGGTGGGAATACTACGAAACCTCGTCGGGCGACGACAACAACCAAAATTCCGGCTCCGGCTCGGTTTCGACGAACGCCGGTCTGAGCATGATCAAGCTGCCGGTTTTCCGCCGAAGCATGGTTGAGACCGAAGTGCAGGTGCGGAGCGGCGAGACGGTCATCCTCGGCGGTCTGGTGACTTCGGCGCGCGTGAAGTTCGTCGAAGGTATTCCGATCCTTTCCAAGTTGCCGTTGATCGGCCAACTCTTCCGTCATGACAAATTCGACAACGTCAGCCAGAATCTGCTGATCTTTGTCACGGCGACCCTGATCTCCGATTCGGGCGAGGAACTGATCCCGGTCACGCCGCCCGAGCCGGTGGGAGCGCCCGGCAAGACCAACCTGGGCGAACCGGAAGCCGCCCCGGCCGAACCCGCCGTTCCCGCCGCCCCGGCGGCACCGGCCCCCGCCGCCCCGGCAGAACCGGCAGCCCCGGCGGCACCCTGAGGTGCCGGGGAATCCAGAATCCAGAATCCAGAATCCA
>CAYVKQ010000566.1:0-1822 GCA_964451945.1 uncultured Lentisphaerales bacterium | reverse complement strand
TGAGCGTCAGGGACGTGCGGACGCCCTCCGGCATCGTCGCAGGCAGACGGGAAAAATCCAGTACGCGCAAGCCGTCTTTGGAAGGGATCACGGCATACAGGTCGGCAATCTTTCCGAGTCTGAAGACCTGCAACTTGGGGATCTCGGCCGTGAGCCGCGCGCCCGGCTGGACGAACAGGTGGAGCAGTTCGGCTACCTCCTGCGGATGGCCTATTTGGAAATTCAAATCGCTATCATCCCAAGCGCGTTGAGAATAGCTGACACGCACCTTGCCGCTCTCCTCGATGTTCCAGTTCGTGGAGTCCTGTCCGCAGGAGAACCAGCCAAGCTTCGTGTCGTCAAACTTGCAGACCTCGCCGCCGTCCTGCGGAGCGATCCGGTCGGCGTGCAGACAGCCATGGTGCTTTTGAATGGTGAAGCCGAGACTGTTCCCGAACCGCTTCTTTATATGCTTGGCAGTGATGTCGAGAAAATCTGTGTTCCGGCGATTGGATTTTGACATAGCTGACCTCCTGCGACAGGCCGGCGAACGGGGGCGGAATCACCCAACAACGGGTGAGTCGCTGCCCCTTCGCCGGAAGTGGTTTTAAAGGCAGGAAGCCTATGTTACCTGTCTAACTGTGCCAAATGATGGCACACGCTTGATTCAATGTTGCTGCGGGTCGGAACAGAAGGTCAGGCGCCCCAAGCGCGGAAACGAATTTCCGCTGAGGCGCTTGCAGAACTCCTGCAAGCGCCAGGAGTCATGGTTCAGGATGCCAGGTTTCAGGATGAAAACACCCCCTGAACCCCGAACCCTTCGCTTGCATAAATGTCGGGAGCGATTCGGGCAATCCCGTGGAGTTGGCAGATTAGGGGGCTTGCCGCTGCCAAAGTGCGGTGGGGCGATGGGGATATTGACGGCACCGCCGGGGCCGGTGTAGCCGGTGATGGTGGCCTTGCCGTCTTTGACGGTGTAGGTGTAGGGGCCTTTGGTTCTTTTTTCTGCATACGGCAAACCATAGCGCATGGAGGGGCGGGAGGCACCTTTAAAGGCGCGGTGGCGGGAACCGCGAACGGGAAACCCGCCTTCTCCAATAGGCTACGGCGCGGCAAGCGGGGGGAGGGGGACGGCGCGAGTGGAGAGGGATGAAGGCGGGTGATTCTGGTGGCTGCACCAACATGGGCGATGCGCGATGGGCCAATGATCAGAGTACGACCGTCGTTGGCCCAGGCATGAGCATTTTGATTTTGGAGGGCAGACCCAAGAAACCGACATGGATGGTGTCTTCGGGGCTGAAACACCCAGACCCGGCGCGGCAGGCGCAGGCTGTGACGTAGTCTGGACGATGCCGCTGCCAGTTGATACAGTGCTTGTGATTTTCTGATGATCACGAGGCGCTTGCAGAACCCCTGCAAGCGCCGGGAGTCAGGGTTCAGGATGCCAGGGTTCAGGTTGACAACACCCCTGAACCCCGAACCCTGAACCCTGCGCTTGCACAAACCGGAGGTTTTGCAAGCGCCTCTCACATCAATGACAAAGGAGAAATGAACACGCAGCAAATTCGCGAATGGCTAATCGCAAACGTCTTCAAGCCTCTGGAGGGTGTCCGAGTAAGGGAGCGGTTAAGACGTGCGTGCAGGCGGGCTGCTTGAGCGACATGCATATCGTCGGGCGGACGCAACGCGCACCCTCGGGGCAAACACAGTGTCAAGAGACGATAACCATGATCTTCATCCACACGGCAGACTGGCAGATCGGGAAACCGTTCGCGGGCATCGGGGACGCGCACAAGCGGTCGCTGGTGCAGCAGGAGCGGATCGAGGCGATCAAGCGCATCGG
>CAYVKQ010000565.1:0-1824 GCA_964451945.1 uncultured Lentisphaerales bacterium | reverse complement strand
GCTCCATCGAGCCGGATCTGGTCTTCCCCGCCGTCAGCGGAGGCGAGATCACGCGCTTCGGGATCAAGCAGCCGTTCTACGTCCTGATCTCGCAGGATCCGGCGAAACGCGCTCCCTACCCGGAAGACTGGATGCTCGATCATGCGCCGCTGACCTACGGCTATCTCAGGCAATTCGAGAAGATCCTGCGATCGCGCGGTTCCAACATCGTCCGGCAGTTGGCCGAGAAGACCGAGTTCTATGCCATGTTCGGCATCGGCAGCTACACGTTCGCGCGCTACCGCGTGGCCTGGAAGCGCATGGCGAGCCGCATGGCGGCCACGGTGCTGACCCCCTGGAAGACGCCGTTCGGCAGCAAGACGCTGGTCGCCACGGACACGACCTCGCTGTTCACCGCCAGGAACGCGAGCGAAGCGCACTACCTGTGCGCGCTCCTGAACTCCGCTACGGTGGACGCCTTCATCCGCAGTTTCTCCTCCGGCGGGCGCGGCTTCGGGGCGCCGTCGGTGGTCAAGAACCTGGCTATTCCGCCGTTCGACGCACAACAGGCCTCGCACAGGCGGCTGGCGGCTCTCTCCCGGGAAGCCCACGAGGCGGTGTCGCAGCACCGCGACATCGCGGACATCGAGGCACGGATCGACACGGCAGTGGAGGAACTATGGAATATGAAACGCTGACGACCAGCGACCCGAGCTATCCCCGCCGGCTGCTGGAGCGGCTGAAGGGCGAGGCGCCCACGCTCTATTTTCACGGTCCGCTGAAGTTGCTGGACCGTTTCGGCATGGCCGTCATCTGCGCCGATCTCCACGCCGGCCAGGCCTTCCTGGCGACGAACGAGATGCTCTTCAAGATCCGCGAGTATGCCATCAACTATATCGGCCCCTGGCATGCCGTTGTCGAGACGGAGATCTTCCGGCTGGCGCTCGACACGCCGACGGATCCGGACCGCCGGCGTTCCGTGACGATTCTGACCGCGCGCGGCCTGGCGCGCGAGAACTGGGACAATTTCCTCGGGGACCGCTTCGGCTATGAAGGCCCCTTCACCGGGTTCCCCCAGAAGCCGGAGTTCTACCGCCGGGCGGAAGCGGAGCAATTGCTATGGCTCTCCATCACCGAGCCCGACCAGAAGCGGTTTCTGCGGCAGAACATCCTGTTCCGCAACCGCGTAGCCTGCGCTCTGGCCGACGTGGTCTTCGTGCCGTTCGCCGAGAAGGGCAACAAGACGCTGATCACAGTCAAGCAGGTGTTGAAGGACGGCGTTCCCATGTTCACGTGCCAGTACTCCGATGACAAGGCGACCGATGTCAACAAGGACTTGTTCGCGCTGGGTATTCCCTCATACAACCGCAAGACGGTCGGGAAGCACCTTGAATCCCTCGGCGCCACGGTGGACGCCCCGCCGCCCTTTCCGCCAAGGGCAGCCGAACCGACTGTCGTGCGCGAAGCGCCACCCCTGAAGCGGGAGCCGCGCGCAAGGCAGGCCACGCTGCTGTGAATGCATAACCAAGTGAAGACTCCTGCCGATGAGAACCCTCTGTCCGATCTGTGGAACCCGCAAGGCCAAGCGCCGCTGCAAGCGACACGGGATGGCCGAGATCTGCCCGACCTGCTGTGCGCAACAACGTGACGAAACCTGCGGCGACTGCATACATCAGGCCGCGGCCCGGCGGTACCAGGCCGAACGCCACGCCTTCGCAGCGCCGTCGGACGGCCATTTCATCGCCGAGATCAACCCCGGCGTCATGAAGGCGGTCAACGCGGCGGGGGAACTTGCCCAGCGGGGCAAGTTCGGCCAGGCGCGCGCGGCGATGGAGCAACTGCTCC
>CAYVKQ010000564.1:0-1834 GCA_964451945.1 uncultured Lentisphaerales bacterium | reverse complement strand
GCACGACATGTGGAACTACACGGACAAGGTGATGGATCATTTCAGGAACCCGCGCAACGTCGGCCGGATCGCCGATCCCGACGGCGTCGGCACGGTCGGGTCGCTCGCCTGCGGCGACGCGCTGACGCTCATGTTCAAGCTGGATGCCGCCGGCCGGATCAGCGACGTGAAGTTCCAGACCTTCGGCTGCGCCAGCGCCATCGCCTCCTCGTCGGCGCTCACCGAGATGGTCCTCGGCAAGACGATCGCTGAAGCCGAAAAGATCACCAACAAGGAGATCGCCGACTACCTCGGCGGACTGCCCGACCAGAAGATGCACTGCTCGGTGATGGGCCGCGAAGCCCTCGATGCGGCCATCCACAACTACCGCACCGGCGAAACGCAGATGAAGAACCTCGACGACCGGATCGTCTGCACCTGTTTCGGCGTCTCGGAAAACGATATCCGGCGCGTCGCCCGCGAAAACAGCCTCGCGACCGTCGAGGAGGTGACCAACTTCTGCAAGGCCGGCGGCGGCTGCGGCATGTGCCGCAACGAGATCAAAAAAATCGTGGACAGCGTCGCGGCGGAGCGGGTGCAGCAGCGCCAGCCGCCCGCCGAGGCGCCGCGCAAGCTGACCAACCTGCAGAAGATCAAGCTGATCGAGGAGATCATCGACCGCGAAATCCGGCCGGCGCTGCAGCGCGACCACGGCGACGTCGATCTGGTCGACATCAGCGGCGACACCGTCACGATCGCCTTCCGCGGCATGTGCGCCGGATGCCAGGCTTCCGGCGCGACGCGCCACGGGTTCATCGAGGCGAAGCTGCGCGAGTGCGTCTCGCCCGGAATCACCGTCGTCGAGGAGGGAAGGGAATGAGCCGTTTCGTCTACCTGGACAACAACGCCACCACCCGCGTCGCCCCTGAAGTCCGCGACGCGATGCTCCCCTTTTTCGACGCCCTGTGGGGCAACCCGTCGAGCATGCACCAGTTCGGCGGCCGGGTGATGCGCCATGTCGCGGAGGCGCGCGGGAAACTGGCGGCGCTGATCCATGCCGACCCCTCCGAGATCATCTTCACGAGCTGCGGCACCGAGAGCGACAACGCGGCGATCTACGGCGCGGCGGAGATCCTTGGCCCCCGCGCCAGGATCATCACCAGCCGCGTCGAGCACCCAGCCGTCCTCGGCCCCTGCCGCCATTTCCGCGAACACGGCTACACAGTGGTGGAGCTGCCGGTGGACAGCGTCGGCCAGCTCGACCTCGGGGCGTTGCGCGAGGCGCTCTACGGCGGCAACTGCCTGGTGAGCCTGATGTGGGCAAACAACGAAACCGGCACGGTCTTCCCCATCGACGAGGTGGCGGCCCTCGTCAAGTCGGTCGGCGGCGTCTTTCACACCGACGCCGTGCAGGCGGTCGGCAAGCTGCCGATCGACGTCCGCACAACCCCGGTCGACCTGCTCTCGCTCTCGGGACACAAGATCCATGCGCCGAAAGGGATCGGCGCCCTCTATGTGCGGCGCGGCACCCGGCTCCAGACCTTCATGATCGGCGGCCATCAGGAGAACGGGCGGCGCGGCGGCACCGAAAACGTCCCCTACATCGTCGGCCTCGGCCGTGCGGCCGAACTGGCCGCCGCCGGCATGGCGGAGGAAGGGACACGCGTCGCCGCGCTGCGCGACCGGCTCGAGGCGGGACTGCTGGCGACCTGCCCCGACGCGCGCGTCAACGGCGACACCCAGCACCGGCTTCCCAACACGCTGAACATCAGCTTCGAGTTCATCGAGGGGGAGGCGATTCTCTACCACCTCAGCGACCTGGGCATCTGCGCCTCGTCGGGTTCGGCCTGCTCGT
>CAYVKQ010000563.1:0-1835 GCA_964451945.1 uncultured Lentisphaerales bacterium | reverse complement strand
CGGTCTACGCGGACCGCGTGGAGGATCTCCTCTTCAATCACTTCCCGGCCAGCATGACCCCCGACCTGAAGGGGTTGCACTACCTCACGGCCTCCAACCAGCCGCAATTGGACGCCTCCGAAGCACACGAATACTCGAACAAGGGCCGCCAGATCGATTACTCCCCGTGGCTCTACCGCTGCTGCCAGCACAATGTCGCGATGACCTGGCCCTGGTTTGTCGAGAACCTCTGGCAGGCTTCGTCCGACGGCGGGCTGGTCGCGTGGCTCTACTCGGGGTGCGATGTCGACGCACAACTCGCGGGCGGACGGAAAGTCCACCTGCGCCAGGAGACCGACTACCCGTTCTCGGGCCTGGCGACCATCGCGCTCGCGTGCGACGCCCCCGCCGCCTTCCCGCTCTACCTGCGCATCCCGCGGTGGTGCCACGACTTCCGCGTGGCGGTGAACGGAGAGGCCGTGTCCTTCGCCACGCACCCCGGACACTACGTCCGCCTCGCGCGCACATGGTCCTCGGGCGACGTGGTCACCATCGAGATGGCGATGACCCTCGGCCTGACCACATGGCCGCGCAACGGCAGCGTGACCGTCGACCGCGGCCCGCTCAGCTACTCCCTCAAGATCGACGAACGCTGGCAGCGTTGCGGCGGCACCGATGTGTGGCCGGAATGGGAGCTGTTCCCCTCCACCCCCTGGAACTACGGGCTCCGCCTGGATCCCGGCAATCCGCTGGCGGGGTTCACAGTCGTCGAGAAGAAACGGGTCGCCGACCAACCCTGGACACTTCAGAACGCGCCCATCGAGATCCGCGCGCGCGCGTCGCGCATTCCCGCGTGGAAACTTGTGAACGAAACCGTCGACGTACTCCGCGACAGCCCCATCCGCGCGGGTGAACCGGAAGAGACGGTGACGCTGGTCCCGCTCGGCTGCGCCCGCCTGCGCATGAGCTGCCTGCCCGTTCTCACCGATGCGCCGGACGCCCGGGAATGGGAATGACAAACAGCCGTTTCATTGCAACGTCCACGCGTCGCCCGAGGTAGCGAATCCCGGGCGCTTCAGCCAGCGCGGCAGCGCCTGGCACAGCACCGCCGGTTCCAGCCCCGCCTCGCTCAAGCGCGCCAGCGGATGCCAGACGAAAGAGATCCACGACTCGCGGGCCGATGGCTCCGCGTCCGGCGACACCCCGGCAAGCTCCATCCGGAACACCAGATTGATCTCGGCGTGGACTTCCCCCCGCTGCACGAAACAGTGCTCGCAGCAGCCGAGAAAACGACCGACACGCGCGCCGGCGCCGAGTTCCTCCGCCAGCTCTCGCGCGAGCGCCGTCCGCGCCGTCTCGCCGAACTCGATGTGCCCGCCCGGCAGATAGCTCACCTGGCCGCCGCCCTGCGAACGGCAGAGCAGCAGATTTCCCCGCCTCACACAAACCCCGCGCACCAGTGTCTCGATCGTCGCCATGGGGATCTCACATCACGAACAGGAAGCAAGGGTGGCCAGTGTACCGGAATTTACCGCGACCGCAAGTTGAAATGCCGCTTTCCGCTTGAAACCGCACCGCCCCTGCCGTATGATTCGCCCTCGTACCGCAACGGCGACAGGCCAGTAGCTCAGTTGGACAGAGCACAGGATTCCTAATCCTGGGGTCGCGGGTTCAACTCCCGCCTGGCCTACCACTGTAGATCGTTCAAGAGGCGGCTGCAAAACCCCGAGCGGTTGCTGTTGTTTCGCCCGGACACGGCACAGTTCCTCTTGACGCCTTTACCCCGCTGCGCCTACCATCTCCCGCATGGAAAGGCTCATTCAGGCCGGTCTCTGCAGGCGGGTGCCCGCGCTAAC
>CAYVKQ010000562.1:0-1835 GCA_964451945.1 uncultured Lentisphaerales bacterium | reverse complement strand
CGATGGAGTACCTCAACCCCGACGACCTGCTCAAGGCCGACCGTGATTTCGTCACCTTCTACGACCTCGACCCCAAGGGGATCGAGTTCGTCTTCAACCTCAACTTCCTCGGCACGCTGCTGCCGACGCAGGCGTTCACCCGCAACATGGCGCTCAACCGCTCGGGTGTGATCCTCAATGTCTCGTCGATGAACGCCTTCCGGCCGCTGACCAAGATCCCGGCCTACAGCGGCGCCAAGGCGGCGGTGAGCAACTTCACGCAGTGGATGGCGGTCCACATGGCCAAGGCGGGGATCCGCGTCAACGCACTGGCCCCGGGTTTCTTCGTCACCGACCAGAACCGCGCGCTGCTCCAGAATCCCGACGGTTCGCCCACACCGCGCTCGGAGAAGATTCTGGCCCATTCGCCCATGGGGCGCTACGGCGATCCCGAGGACCTGCTCGGCGCCCTGCTGTGGCTGATTTCCGACCGCGCCGCCGGTTTCGTGACCGGCGTCGTCGTGCCGGTCGACGGCGGATTCTCCGCCTACAGCGGCGTGTGATCCGCCTCTCGATACACACAAGCAACGAAAGGGACAGTCATGAAATGGGTGCGCAGGCTGGTGAAAATCGCGCTGGGCGTGGTGATCGTGCTGGCGGTGGTGGCGATCGTCGCGCTGTTCTTCCTCGGTCCGGTGGTGAAGACCGCCGTCAACACGGTCGGCCCGAAGATGCTCGGCGTCCCCGTCGAGGTGCAGGCCGCGTCGATCCGTCCGCTCGGCGGCGTGGTCCGCCTGGCGGGGGTGCGGATCGGCAACCCCGAAGGCTATTCGGACGATCCGCTGTTCTCGCTCGGCGAGGTGCGGATCGACCTCGACATGGCCTCGCTGCCGGGCAAGGGGCCGATCATGATCAACGAACTGGCGATCATCGAGCCCCAGGTCGCCTATGAGGTGGCGGGCGGCAAAAGCAACATCGAGGCGCTCACCGCCAACCTGCCGAAGAGCGACAAGGAGAAGGAGCCGAAGGAGAAGAAAGAGAAGAAAGAGGGCCGAAAGGTGATCATCGACCTCCTCGAATTCCGCGATGGCCAGCTCTCCTACCGGTCCAAGGTGACCCTCGGCCAGGCAGTCGCGATGCCGCTGCCGAGCTTGAAAATGACGGGAATCGGACGCGACCAGGGGGGCATCGAGGCCGTCGAGGCGATCGGCAAGGTGCTCGGCGAGCTGCTCAACCTCGTGGGCACGGTCGTGGCCCAGATCGGAACCGCCGCGATCGACACGGGCAAGGCCGCGATCGGTGCGGGCGCCGACGTGGTCGGAGCCGGGGCCGATGCCGTCGGCGCGGGCGCCGACGCCGTCAAATCGGTCGGATCGGCCGCCAAGGGACTGCTGAAGTCAGTCACCGGCGGGGCGGATGACGCCCCGGAAAAATGAAACGGAGCGCGACGTGACGGTCCGGTTCAAACGTCTCTCCCCCCAGGCCGTGCCGCCCGCGTATGCTCATGCGGGCGACGCGGGAATGGATCTGTGCGCCTGCGAAGCGGTCCGCATCGAGCCGGGCCGCCGCGCCCTGGTCCGGACGGGCTGGGCGGTGGCGCTGCCGCCGGGGTGCGAAGGGCAGGTGCGGCCGCGGAGCGGTCTGGCGCTCAAACACGGCGTGACGGTGCTCAACGCCCCCGGCACGATCGACGAAGGCTACCGCGGCGAACTCGGTGTGATCCTGATCAACCTGGGGGAAGCGGCCTTCTCCGTCGAACCGGACATGCGGATCGCGCAGCTCGTGATCGCGTCCGTTGCGCGCGCCGGGGTCGAAATAGCCGAAGACCTTGGCGAAACCGCCCGCGGCGCGGGCGG
>CAYVKQ010000561.1:0-1839 GCA_964451945.1 uncultured Lentisphaerales bacterium | reverse complement strand
CCCGATCTGATCGAACAGATCATGGCGGCCGTGACCATCCCCGTGATGGCGAAATGCCGCATCGGCCATTTTGTCGAGGCGCAGATTCTCCAGGCGATCGGGATCGACTACATCGACGAGTCCGAAGTGCTGACCCCCGCCGACGAGGCGCACCATATCGACAAGAACCTCTTCAAGGTCCCCTTTGTGTGCGGTTGCCGCAACCTCGGCGAGGCGCTGCGCCGCGTCGGCGAGGGCGCCGCCATGATCCGCACCAAGGGCGAGGCGGGCACGGGCGACGTGGTCGAGGCGGTCCGCCACGCGCGGACGGTGCTCGGCGACATCCGCCGCCTCACGACCATGGCCGACGAAGAGCTGATGGCCTTTGCCAAGGAGATCGGCGCACCGCTCGACCTGATCAAGGAGACCAAGCGACTCGGCCGCCTGCCGGTCGTCAACTTCGCCGCTGGCGGCGTGGCCACCCCGGCCGACGCGGCGCTGATGATGCAGCTCGGCGTGGACGGCGTGTTCGTCGGATCCGGCATTTTCAAGAGTGGCGACCCGGCCAAGCGCGCCGCGGCGATCGTCAAGGCGGTGACCCACTACAAGGACGCCGCCATGCTGGCGAAGGTGAGCCGCAACCTCGGCGAGGCGATGGTCGGCCGCACGGTGGCGACGATGCCCGAGGCGGAGCGGATCGCGAGCCGCGGCTGGTAATATGAAAATCGGCGTTCTGGCCCTGCAGGGCGCGTTCGCGGAACACGTGGCGATGCTCGCGCGGCTGGGTGCGCAAGCGGTTGAAGTCCGCCGGGCGTCGCAGCTCCGCGCGCTCGACGGGCTCATCATCCCCGGCGGCGAGTCGACCACCATCGGCAAGCTCGCCGTCGATTTCGGGCTCATCGACCCCCTGCGGCGCTTCGGCCGCACGCGCGCTGTCTGGGGCACCTGCGCGGGGGCGATCTTCCTGGCTCAGGACGCGGGACGCGACCAGCCGCTGCTGCGGCTGATGGACATCACGGTCGCGCGCAACGCCTTCGGCCGTCAGATCGACTCGTTCGAGACGGATCTCGATCTCGCCGGACTCGGCGGTGGCGCCGCCCGCGGCGCCCCGTTCCACGCGATCTTCATCCGCGCGCCGCTGATCACCGCCGTGGGCGGGAAGGCCCGGGCGGTGATCACCCTCCCCGACGGCCGGATCGTCGCTGCACGGCAGGATCGCCTTCTCGCGACCTCGTTCCATCCCGAGCTGACCGCGGACTCCCGGCTGCACGCCTATTTTCTAGAGATCGCCGCATCGAATCCCCTTGTCAAGCCGCCCGCCAAACGGTAAAACTTACCCGTCGTCTTTCACGCTCATTTGCAAACGTTCACCCCTTTGGCCCGACGGAGGTCTCATGCTGGCAATCTATCGATGGGAGGGTTCGGGTCTCAAGGAGGTGACCGAATTCCAGAGCCCCGCCTGGATCAACCTGGCGGATCCTTCCACCGAAGAGATCACACGCGTCCATGCGATGACCGGCATCGCCCGCGAATTTCTGACCGACCCGCTCGACAAGGACGAACGCCCGCGCATGGAGATCGAGAACGAAGAGACCACCGTCCTGATTTTCCACGTGCCGTTCCATGAGCCCAACGAGACCGACATCCCCTTCGTGACGATCCCGCTCGGGGTGGTCATGACCCCCCAGGCGGTCGTGACGGTCTGCAGCCGGGAAACCTCGGTCACCAGCACCTTTCTCGACCAGATCCGCCGCGTCTGCCCCCCCGCCGACCACTTCCGCTTCACCTTCCAGTTGCTCTGGCATGCCGCGATCCTCTACCTCCGCTACCTGCGGGACATCCGGCAGCGGACCGACCTGG
>CAYVKQ010000560.1:0-1844 GCA_964451945.1 uncultured Lentisphaerales bacterium | reverse complement strand
GGCGCCGATCATCGCCGGCACGCCGGTGGTGTAGGAGATCGCCTGCGAGCGGACCTCGCGGTAGCACGCTTCGTGGTCGCAGATGTTGTAGACGTAGACGGTCTTCGGCTGGCCGCCGCGCGTCCCCGTCGCCTGGCAGCCGATGCAGGTCTTTCCCTTGGTCAGGGGACCCAGCGAGGCCGGGTCGGGAAGCAGCGCCTTGAGGAACTGCAGCGGCACGATCTGCTGTCCCTGGAAGGCGACCGGGTCGATCCGCGTCATGCCCACATTCTTGAGCACGTTCAGATGGGTGAGGTAGTTGTCCGAAAAACTCATCCAGAAGCGTGCCCGCTTGAGGCCGGGCAGGTGGCGGGCCAGCGACTCCAGCTCTTCGTGGTACATCAGGTAGACGTTCAGGGTGCCCAGCCCCTCGGGCATCGTGAATCTGCGCTTGCGCGCCAGCGGCTCGGTTTCTACCCATTTGCCGCGCTGGTAGTAGCGCCCCCGGGCCGAGACCTCGCGGATGTTGATCTCCGGGTTGAAGTTGGTGGCGAAGGGCTGTCCGTGGCTGCCGGCGTTGCAGTCGATGATGTCGATTGTCTCGACGGTGTCCAGGTAGTGCTTGCGGATATAGGTGCAGAACACCGACGTGACCCCGGGGTCGAAGCCCGAGCCCAGAAGGGCCATGAGCCCCGCGTCGGCGAATCGGTTGTGGTAGGCCCATTGCCACTTGTATTCGAATTGCGCCACGTCCGGCGGCTCGTAGTTGGCCGTGTCGAGGTAGTGGACGCCCGCCTCCAGGCAGGCGTCCATGATGTGGAGGTCCTGGTAGGGGAGGGCGACGTTGATCACGAGGTCGGGGCGGACGGCGCGCAGCAGCGCGACCGTCTCGGGGACGTTGTCGGCGTCGACCCGGGCCGTGCGGACGGGGCGAGGCAATTCCCTGGCGATCGCCTCGCATCTGGACAGGGTGCGCGAGGCGAGGGTGATTTCGCCAAAGACTTCGGGGACCTGGGCGCACTTGTGGGCGACGACCGACCCGACGCCGCCCGCGCCGATAATCAGAACCTTGGGCATGGATTTCTCCCTTTCCCTATTGCGAATTTACCCGTATTATATCGCTTTTAATCCGAGCCTGCATCCGAAACCGTGGGCACCGGACAAAAAGGATGGAGACGCACTGCTATGGACAAGGCTGCCTGGGCGTTTGTGGAAAAAGAGGTCGCGGCGACGCGCGACCGCCACCTGCGGGATTTCTTCGCGGGCGATCCCACCCGCGCCGACCGCTTCACCGTCAGCGCCGCAGGCTGGACGCTCGACTATTCGAAAAACCGCATCACCCCCGCGCTGATGCACGTGCTGGTGGCGCTGGCCGAGGAATCGGGGCTACGGCAGGCGATCGAGGCGATGTTCACCGGCCAGCCCTTCAATCTCACCGAGAACCGCGCCGTGCTGCACACGGCGCTGCGCAACCGCTCCGGCGGCGCCGTCCGTGTCGGCGGTACCGACGTGATGCCGCAGATCGAGGCGGTGCTGGCGCAGATGTCGGCCTTCTGCGAAAAGGTGCGCAGCGGCGCCTGGCGCGGCCACACCGGCAAGACGATCCGCAACATTGTCAACATCGGCATCGGTGGCTCGGATCTTGGTCCGGCGATGGCCTGCGAAGCGCTCAAGCCATTCGCCAAGCGGAGCCTGAGGACGTTCTTTGTCTCCAATGTGGACGGGACGCATCTCGCCGAGACCTTGCGCCAGGTGAAGGCCGACCAGACGCTCTTCATCGTCGCATCGAAAACCTTCACCACGCAGGAGACGATGACCAACGCCCTCTCCGCCCGCGAGTGGCTGGTGCGGAGCCTGGGCGATCC
>CAYVKQ010000559.1:0-1847 GCA_964451945.1 uncultured Lentisphaerales bacterium | reverse complement strand
GCAGCCGGTCGCCCGACACCTCCAGCGAGAAGCCCGCCCAGGAGCCGTCCAGCAGGCGCCCCGTTTCGGCGATCGTGCCGTCGGGACGGAACCAGAACAGCATCGAGCCCTGCGCGGTCGGGAAATCGGAGCGGCCGTGTGTCGCCTGCACAAAGGCGTCCTGCCGCGTGACCCGCAGGGCTTGTCCGATGCGGCCCGGCGTGAACGCCAAGGTGGCGCCCGGGGGACCGAGCACGGCGATATCCTGGAAGGGCGGACCCGGCAGCGCCGGTTCCGCCGTGCCGTTGAAATCGAAGTAGGTCCATACCGCGTCCGCGCCCGGCATGGCCGGCTCGGGCCGTTCCTGGGCCCTCGCCCCCGGCCACGCCGCGGCGAGCATTCCCGCCATCAGCCACTGCCGGTGAATCGTCCAGCGGTTCATGGGGGCCTCCCTTTTTCCCGCTTCCACCTCACCAGAGGGGGAAGTCACCCGAATGGCTGTTGGTGCTGTCGCGGCTGCCGTACCAGACGTTGCCCAGGCGCGACGGCGAAACGGCCTTCTCGAAGCCGACCGCCACCAGCGGCGTGTCGTCGGGGTCGGCGCCGCGCGGCACCAGCACGGCGACGGCGCCCGGACGGATGGAAAAGGTCGCCACGCCCCCTTTTTCCGGGGCGCGCCGCCGCTTGCCGCCTTCGAGCAGGTCGGCGCCCCGTTGCCACGGAATCACGACCGCGCAGTCGCGCGTCTCGCCGCCTGCCGCCTGCACCGCGATGTAGGGGATCCCCCCGCGGCCGCGGTGCTCGCTGGCCACCAGGAACGACCCGGCCGCCCGCAGGATGAAGCGCGCCGGCCAGCGGTCGGGAATCGCCGGAAAGACCCGGATCTTGCCGTCGTGGCTCTGTAGCAGCGCCTCGTTGACCGCCAGCGCGAAAACTCCGGACGCCTCCAGATAGGGATGGAGTCCCCCCCGGGACGGGTCCCCGCCCTCCTTGGATCCGAAGATGTTGTAGTAATGGAAAAGCCCCTGGTCATGCACCTGGAAGAATTGAACATACTGGAACAGGGCCGCGCGCCACCACTCCGCGTTCCCCAGTCGCGCCGCCACCACGGGCAGAAATTCGTGCCCCGCGTCCGCGTTGAAACGGTAACGTGAGAACGTGTCCTCTGCGAGCTTACGCAACTCCGGCGGCGAATCGATGCCGATGACGGCATACGGGTACACCCCGGAGAGATTGGGCATCTGCCATTGGAAGTGGTCGGTCGGTTCGGGCGTGCCGTCGTCGCGCATGACCGCGCTGAAGAGCCCGTCGTGCACGGGATAGGGAGGCGCCTTGGCCAGCCGCTCCTGCCACACCGGAATCGCGTCCGCATCGACGCCCAGCCGGGTCGCGGCCTCGATCGCCACGCCGAAAATGGCGCGCCAGGCGGCGCAGTCGGCATGGGCATCGCGGCCGAGTGGCGGTTCCTCCCACGACAGGCCGGGCGCCACGTGATAAAGCCCGTCTTCGCCGAGTTTGCCGTAGGACACGTAGAAACGGGCCACATCGCGGATCACGGGATAGGCCTTTTCCGCCAGGAACGCCCGGTCCATGGTGTAGCGGTAGCGGTCCCACAGCATCAGCGCATAGCGGGTACCGCTGCTCAGGATGTAGGACATCCCCGACGGCTTGGCCGGTTTCTCCGGGTCGGTCACCCGGTAGTTCCATTCCATGACTTCCGGATAATAGGCCCCTTCCGCCTGGAACGTCTTCTGCGCCGCCTTCACCGCTTCCGGCCGGACCCGGGCGATCCAGTCGTGGAAGTTGTCGGCCAGTTCGGACTGGTTGGCCGCATAGACCTGCAGGTACGACTCGCTCTGGTTGTGGCA
>CAYVKQ010000558.1:0-1848 GCA_964451945.1 uncultured Lentisphaerales bacterium | reverse complement strand
GCCGGCGCCTTCCGCCGCGTGGTCGTGGTCGGCTTCGACGGCATGGATCCCCGCCGCGCCAGCCGCCTCATGGACGCCGGCCGCCTCCCCCACCTCGCGCGGTTGCGCGAAGAGGGCACGTTCTCCACCCTCGGCAGCACCTGCCCGCCGATGTCGCCGGTCGCCTGGTCGACCTTCGCCACCGGCGTCAACCCCGGCAAGCACGGCATCTACGACTTCCTCGGCCGCAGCCTGCGCGATGGCGTCCCCGAGCTCTCCTCAGCCCGCATCGTAACCGATGCCCGCGGCCGCGCCCGCGCCGTCGGCCTGCGCAAATCGACCCCCTTCTGGAAAATCCTCGGCGACCACGGCGTCTTCTCCACCATCCTGCGCGTTCCCATCACCTTCCCCGCCGAACCCTTCAACGGCCTCTCCCTCGCGGCCATGTGCGCCCCCGACATCCGCGGCACTCAGGGCGAGTTCACCCTCTTCGACGACGCGCCCACGCCCCCCGCCGACCTCACCGGCGGCCTGCGCGTCCCGGTCACGGTGACCGCCGCCGGCGCGCGCCGCGCCGTCCGCGCGGCGCTCCCGGGGCCGACCCTCGGCGGCGCCACCCTCTCCCTGCCGCTCAGCGTCACCTGGCGCGACAGCGGCGGCCGGGCGCGCCTCGCCGTCTCCGGGCAGCGGATCGCGCTCACGCCCGGCGTCTTCTCGCCGTGGGTCCGCCTCTCTTTCCGCCGCCGCTTCACCCGCGTCGAGGCGATCGCCCGCTTCCTGCTCGTCTCCACCGGCCCGGCCTTCCGCCTCTACGTTTCGCCGCTCAACATCAGCCCCGAAAAACCGGCCCTCCCCATCGCCTGGCCCGCCGCCTTCAGCGCCTACCTCGCCAAGCGCCACGGCCTCTTCGCCACCCTCGGACTCGCCGAGGACACCTGGGCGCTCACCGGCGGCGCCATCGGCGAGGAGGCCTTCCTGCGCCAGGTCTACGACATCCACGCCGAGCGCGAGGCGATGTTCTTCAACGCCCTCCGCCTCACCCGGCGCGGCCTCTGCTGCTGCGTCTTCGACCTCACCGACCGCGTCCAGCACACCTTCCTCCGCCCCGGCCCGCCGCAGGACGCCCCCGCCGACGCAGAAGATCTCACGCGAAGACACGAAGACACGAAGAGAAGAAGAGAAGAAGAAGGAACCCGCCAAGACGCCGGGGACGCCAAGGCTCAGGCCGACGCTGTAATTGCCCACGAAACACACGAAAAGGCACGAAAACTCAAGCCGACGCTGTGTTTGTTTGGGTGCTGCCGCCCCGTGCGACAGCCCCTCCACAAAAACTTCGTGTCTTCGTGTCTTCGTGTGAGACCCAGCACCGTCGCCTGTCCCCCGTCCCCCGTCCCCGACCCCGTCGATGCCGCCTACACCCGCTGCGACGCCATCATCGGCCGCCTCCTTCCCCGCCTCGGCCGCCGCGACCTGCTGCTGGTCCTCTCCGACCACGGCTTCACCACCTTCACCCGCTGCGTCAACGTCAACGCCTGGCTCCGCGAAAACGGCTACCTGGTCGAAAAGAGCCCCGGCGCCGACACCGATCTCCTGCGCAACGTCGACTGGAGCCGCACCCGCGCCTACAGCTTCGGCCTCGCCGGCGTCTACCTCAACCTCCGCGGCCGCGAGGCGGGCGGCATCGTCGCGCCCGGCGCCGAGGCGCGCGCGCTCGCCGCCGAGATCGCCGCCGGACTCGCCGCCCTGCGCGACCCCGCCGCCGGCGGCCGCGCCGTCGTCCGCCGCGTCTACGACGCCCGCGACGTCTACAGCGGCCCCTACACCGACCGTGCCCCCGACCTCGTCTGCGGCTGGTACAGCGGCTACCGC
>CAYVKQ010000557.1:0-1854 GCA_964451945.1 uncultured Lentisphaerales bacterium | reverse complement strand
CGCGACCGCTGGTCCGACCCCTGGGTCGCCGCGCCGCTGGCGCTCGCCGGACTGTTCTTCCTCGTGCTGTTGGCGAATCTCGCCGGCGTCCCCTCGGCGCGGGCGCTGCCGTTCTCGCCGCAGACGGCGCCGTTCTCCTGGACGCTGCCGACGCTCGTCTTTCTGGGCGGCTGCGCGCTCCTCTTCGTGCTGGGGGCCATGACCCCGAGGGGGGTGTTCTACGCGATCGCGGTGCTCGCCGTGCAGACGGCGCTCTTCGGCCTGCTGCGCAAGGGGGCGCTGCTCGGGCTCACCCATCCGACGACCTGGTGGTTCCAGGCCCCGGTGTGGTGGAACTTCGGCGTGCTGGCGCTGGTGTGGCTGCTCCTGCCGCACGGGCGGCTGGTGACGCTGTCGCTCTTCTGCGCCCAGCTCGGAGTCTCCTTCTACGTCTACATGCCGATCGTTTCCGACCTGCGCAACCCGCCGATGAACTGGGGCTACCCGCGGACGTGGGAGGGGTTCAAGCACGCCATCACCCGCGGCCAGTACGAAAAAATCGTTCCCTCGATCGCGCAGCTCAACCGGCAGCTCGGCTCCTACTTCACCGACCTGCGTGTGCAGTTCACGCTGCTGCTGGCGCCGCTGGGTTTCCTCCCTTTCGCCGCCTGGCAGATGCGCGGCCCCGCCTGGCCTCACAAACGCGGGTGGGCGGTCTGCGCGGCGGCGCTGGCCGGGGCGGCGCTACTCTGGTTCGTCAGCCTGCGCCCGTGGATGCCGCAGACGATCGGGGTGCTCCCGCTCGGCAGCCTCCTGCGCTTGGCCGCCGTGGCGGGGCTGGCGCTGGCGGTGGCGGGATCGCTCGCGGGGGGAATCACGCCGCTGCACGCGGCGATCGGCCTGTTCGTGCTGTCGCTGCCGTTCGTGGTGCTGGCGGCGGTGCCGCAGATCGAGCGGGTTTTCGACACCGCGCGCCTGGACAAGCTTCTGCTGGCCGGCATCCTGCTCCTGTCGGCGGCCGGCGGCCTCGTGCTGGCGCTTACCCAGTGCGATGAGCGGGTGACGACGACCTGGCGCGGCAGCGACCGCTCGGAAAAATGGACGCTGGGCGCGTGCGGCGGGCTCATCCTGGTGGCGGTCTTCGCGCTGGGCACCGGCTTCCTGGGGTGGGGCCCTCTGCGGGCGCTGGCCGTGATCATCGGCGCCACCGCCCTGCTGGTGTGCCTGGTCGCGGTCCGGCGGCTGCTGGCCGGCGCGCGCGGCCTGCGCTACGCGCTCGACGAAGTGACCCAGCAGTGGCTGATCGCCACGGTCGCCGCCTTCCTCATGATGAGCGTGCTGCTGATCGTCCTCGCCAACCCCAAGGGCGACCTGCAGGACACCTTCATCCAGAAGGTCAAGTTCATCTCGTCGCACGGCCTCTTCGCGCTGTGGATCGGCTACGGCCTCGTCTTCTCGCTGGCGGCCCTCGACGCGCTGCTCTCCGCGGCGCTGACTTGGTGGAGCTCCGTCAGAGGGGAGACCGCCCCCGCGCGGGAGCGGGAGACGACGCTGGCGGTCCTCACGGCCGCCGTGCTGGCGACCCTCGCGCTGGCCGCGATCCCGGTCTACCGCAACTACACCGACGACCGCCTGGTCTACGAATTCGGCGGCGCCGAACAGAACGGACACGACTACGGCTGGCAGTTCGGCAACTACCAGCTGCGCGGCGCGGCGGCCATCACCGAGGAACTCGATGCGGACGAGGAGCCCCTGCCCAACCCCCTCTTCCCGCCCGAGATGGGACCGGACGCCGTCTTTTTCGGCGGCACCGACCCCGGGCGCTTCGTGCCGACCTACATGATCTATTCGGCGAAGGTGCGCCCCGACGTCTTC
>CAYVKQ010000556.1:0-1861 GCA_964451945.1 uncultured Lentisphaerales bacterium | reverse complement strand
GAGCGTGTCGCCCTCGATGCGCTCGGCGATGATGTTGCCGCCGGGAAAGTCGCAATCGACCCTGATCATGGCGCCGTAGTCCTTGTTGCCTTATCGGGTGCCTGGTTCGCCTGCGGAGCGTTGGTGGTCAGCGTGGTCTGGTCGTCGATTATCCGCTGCGGCTGCTGGATGATGCGTACGGACTTCGCGCCGACCGGCATGGCCGGATCGATGCCCACATCGCGCAACCGCCCGGCGGTTTTGGGATCCGGCGGATCGGCGAGCTTGCTGCTGGAAAAGCCCTGCGTCCACATCTCGCCGACATCGCCGGCGGCCTTGCGCTTGCGCGAGTAGTGCTCCAACTCGGCCGGGGTATCCAACACATAGGGGGTCAGGAAGACCATCACCTCGCTGCGGTTGTCCTCATCGTTGTCCGAGCGGAATAGGCGACCGAGCAACGGTATGTCGCCCAGGATTGGAATCTTGGAGCGGCTCTTGATGGTCGAGTTCTGCACCAGCCCCCCGAGCACGATGGTCTGACCGCTCTGCACCGCGACCTCGGCGGCGAGGTTGCGGCTGGCGACGATGGGCCAGTCGCCCTCGTTGACACGCTGCGTGCCGGCGATGTTCTGGATCTTCTCGTCGATCTTCATCACGACGAAGCCCTTTTCGTTGATCCGCGGTGTGACCTTGACGGTGATGCCGACGCTTTTCATCTCGACATCGTCCTCGTAGTACACCCCGTCGTTGTTGCTACCGGCATACTTCTTGCCCTTGAAGAAATACTGGTCGCGCGTGGCCTCGATGGTAGCCTCCTTGTTGTCGAGCGTCAGTATCACGGGCGAGGCCAGCGTGCGGGTACGCGAGTCGGTGGCCGCCGCCTGGATGACGGCATCGACGTTGAGTCCGAAGAAGGTGGCGTAGTAGGTTATGC
Organism: uncultured Lentisphaerales bacterium; assembly: GCA_964451945.1. GTDB lineage: Bacteria > Verrucomicrobiota > Kiritimatiellia > RFP12 > JAAYNR01 > JAAYNR01. The sequence continues at coordinate 948 of CAYVKQ010000556.1, read as the reverse complement.
CGTTGGCCGCGTTGCCGAAGCTCGCCGCCGTCGTGCGCGTCAGGGGATCGATGGGCGCCGCCGTGCCGCCGCCGCCCTGGCCCGCGAAGGCCGTCAGGCTGTCGCCGCTGCCGGACAGGAGGGTGCGCTGCACCCAGTCGATGCCGGTGGTCAGCTTGTCGGAGAGGCCGATCTCGAGCACGACGGTCTCGACGAGCACCTGCGAGAGCATGATGTCCATGTCCTTGATGATCTCGCGCAGGGTGGCCATGTCGCCCTTGCTGGCCATGAGGATCAGGGCGTTGGTGCGCTCGTCGGCCAGGATCTTGATGTTGTCCTTGTTGAGCTCGCCGACCTTGCTCATGCGCGGCTCGGCGGCGGACGCGGCGGTTGCGGCCGGGCGCGCCTGCTCGGTGCGCGCGACGCGCTCGGCGAGGGTCTCGCTGCGGGCCGGGGCGTCCTTGTCGCTCGCGGCGGGCTTGGCGGCGGTGTCGTCCTTCTTCACGTTGCCGATGAGGTCGTTGATCATCGTGGCCACATCTTTCGAGAGCGCATACTCGAGGCGGATGACCTCGACCATGATGTCGGGCGCCGTCTCGACGTCGAGCACGTTGATGATCTTGTCGAAGAATGCCATGTTCTCGGGACGCGTGATGATGATCAGCAGGTTGGTGCGCTCGTCGGCGATGATCTGCACCTTGCCGCGGATCACGCCGCGCTCGGCGTCGGCGACGAGCGTCTCGAGGATCGTGTTCTCGTCGGCTGCCGGCGTCTCGGGGCGTCCGGCGGGCCGGATGACGCCCGGCACCGGCACGGGGGCCGGCAGGGCGCGCCGCTGGATGCCGGGGGCGCCGGCCGGGTTGGCCTCGGGCGCGGTCTTGGCCTGCTGCTGGGCCTTCTGCGACTCGGCGATGATCTCCTCGAGGCGCTTCTTGATGTCGGCCGCCTTGGCGTGGAGGATGGGGCGGA
>CAYVKQ010000555.1:0-1873 GCA_964451945.1 uncultured Lentisphaerales bacterium | reverse complement strand
CGTCATCACCGCGATCAACATGAAACGCGGTGCGCGCGCCTGGGAGAAGCAGGATAACGCCGCATTGCAGGAGGTCGCGCGCGAGGAGTATGAGAACGCTCGGAAGGCACTCCCGCTCGTTGATGCTGATTCACGACTTGGATTTGAATGCTCGATGGAGTACGGTGGCGGACGCGAGCAGATCGAGTGGAAGCTCCGGCGCATGCGCGAGACCTATCCCGAATTGTCCGGTGAACGTTTCCGGGGTAAGCCTACGGGACGCTAGTGGAGCCGGTCGAATGAGCCGATTCCCTAAATTCTAAGGAGAAATGCGAAATGACGTCCCGAAGAAACCTTGTTTCCGGTTGCCGCAGGATCGCCGTACTGTCCGGCTTTGTTCTGTTTTGCGTCTGTTCCTCGCATGGCTGGGGCAGCGGTCACGCGACGATCACGCAGGCCGCGTTCGGGGCGCTTCCGGAATGGCAACGGGCGCACTGGCAGGCGAGCGAGGCGGGTCTTAGGTCGTCATACTGTTTTTATGTCGACATGGGACTGGAGAACGCCGAGGCGAAGCCTTATCTGGTCGTGGTGAAAGGGCGGCTGTTCCGTGTGGGGTGAACCGGTCCTGGTCCGTCTTGATGACGGTGAGAACGCCGCGCGCGGGACGGCGTCTGGAAATAAGTGACCTTGTGTTTCGGGAAATCGAGTCGGCGCCTTAGGGGCAAGGGGGTGCGAAGGGCATGAGTGGCGCCTTATTTGCTATTTTCAGGGCTGACCCCGTGCTGACCCGGATGCTCCCCAGATGAAATATCCCTGGCGTTAAACACGAATATGCGTCAATCACTCACCGGTGACGCGGATGGATCTGATGATGAGATGCGGGCCGGACATGCAGCGGACCTTGATGACCAGTTTGCCGTCCAGCAGATCCTCGCGAATGATGCCGACTTTGGCCGTGTAGCGCCCCTTCTGGTTGATGACGTCGAAGACGTGGTCATCCACGAGCCCGCGTCCGGTCCAGAACGCGCCCTCGGGATTGTCGAAGGTGATCTCAACCGTGCCGGTCACGGGTTCCGCAAGGCGGATCTCATGCTCGAATGCGCTGCCCGCCCAGTTGGTCTCGATGTTGTATAAGACACGCGAGGACGCGTTCGCAACGGATTCGTCGCGCGGCGCGAAGTCGGTCGCGAGCCAGGTGATGTCTACCCCGACGGTTCCGTCAGCCGGCTTCGCCGCAACATAGTCGGCGAGCGATGCCCTCAGGCGTTTCGCCGCGGGCGTGTCCTTCTCGAGATCGTAACCGCAGACAACCAGACGCCCCTTGCCGATCTTGAGCTCGAACAGCGTCGCCGCCAGCATCGAGAAGTGAAAATCGTTCACGCTGAGACCAATTGGACGAAATCCGTCCGGAAGTCCAGTGAGGCGATGAATGCGCGCGCCCTGCGTAAGATCGTACCACTGCCAATCGGTGAAATCAGCGGTCACGAAACCCGCGAACGCCGGATGCGCCGCATCGAACCACGTCCCGAGACGGGAACGGAGCGGATACCGCGTCGGAAACCAGTTGCTGCTCCAGTAGACCGGTTTGAAAGCCCCGTTCTCGCACATGCGGCTCACACCCGTGTAAAGGACGGTCTTCCCTTCGGAAACCGCCTGCCTCATCTCCGCAAAGTCCTTAGTTACAACGAGCCCCTGCGGCCAGACGCATTTTTCCTCGGCGGGATACGCCCAGAAGTTCCAGCTATTGACTCCGAACGTCAACGTCTGTTTTGCCTTTGTCATCGCCGTCGTCACCGGGATGGAAACGAGACCAAGCTCGGCGACCGACCCGGCCGCGATCGGCGCGGAGGCCCTAACTTCGCCGCGCCGACCCGCGCACGACCACGGAAAGGTT
>CAYVKQ010000554.1:0-1877 GCA_964451945.1 uncultured Lentisphaerales bacterium | reverse complement strand
CCGTTTTGCTCCCAGATCGGATACCACTTGGCCTCGACCGCCTTGGCGTCGTAATGTTTCTCCATCGCCTCAACCGTTCCCTTCCTGTGGCGCCGGCGGCGCATCGTCTGTCCGCCCGGCGTCTTCAAACAACTTGTACTCGACGCTGTCGACCAGCGCCTGCCACGAGGCCTCGATGATGTTCTCGGAGACGCCTACCGTTCCCCACTGCCGCTTGCCGTCGCCCGATTCGATCAGCACCCGCGTCTTGGCCGCCGTCGCCACCTCGGGATCGAGGATGCGGACACGGTAGTCGCGCAGCGCCACCCCGGTGATGTTCGGGAAGAAGCGGACCAGCGCGTGGATCAGCGCCTTGTTGAGCGCGTCGACCGGTCCGTTTCCCTCGCCGGCCGTCAGTTCCGTCGCGCCGTCGACGCGCAGTTTGATCGTCGCCTCGGAGAGGCACGGCTCGTTCTTGCCCCGCTTTTCGACGATGACGCGGAACCCGTCCAGCTCGAAGAAGGGCTGGTGGGTCTTCATCACCTTCTGCACCAGGATCTTGAACGAGCCGTCGGCCGACTCGTACGAATAGCCCGCCTTCTCGCGGCGCTTGACCTCGTCGAGCACGCGGCGCACGGCCGCCTTGTCCGCGGCCAGGCCGGGGATGCCGACCTCGATCGCCTTCATCAGCACGTTCGAGCCGCCCGACAGCTCCGAAACCAGGATATGCCGCTCGTTGCCCACCGCCTCCGGCGGGATGTGCTCGAAGGTGTGCGGGTTCTTCTGCACGGCGTTGACGTGGGCGCCCGCCTTGTGGCTGAAGGCGTTGTGTCCGACATAGGGCTGCCGCGGTTCGCCGCGCATGTTGACCAGGTCGTTGGCCACGGCCGAAACGGCGGACAGTTTCTTCAGGTTCGCGGCGCCCACGCACGCGCGCCCCATCTTCAGTTCCAGCGCCGGGATGATCGAGACCAGGTTGGCGTTGCCGGCGCGCTCGCCGAATCCGTTGATCGTCCCCTGCACATGGTCGGCGCCGGCGCGGACGGCTTCGAGCGTGTTGGCGACGGCCAGGTCGGCGTCGTTGTGGACATGGATGCCGACCTGGATGCCGGGGAGGCGCGCCCGCACTTCCGCCGTGATGGCGAAAATCTCGTGCGGCAGGCAGCCGCCGTTGGTGTCGCACAGCACCACGCCCGCGGCTCCTTCGCGCACCGCCCGGTCGAGGCACTGCAGGGCGTAGGCGGCGTTCTCCTTGTAACCATCGAAGAAATGTTCGCCGTCGAACACCACCGTGCGTCCGTGCTGCCTCAGGAAGCCGACGGTGTCGGCGATCATCTGCAGATTGTTCGCCTCCGAGGTGCGCAGGACGTCGCGCACGTGGAGCGTCCACGCCTTGCCGTAGATGGTGCAGACCGCCGTTTCCGCCGCCAGCAACCCCTGGAGCTGCGGATCCTGCGACGCGTCGAGGTCGGCGCGGCGCGTGCTGCCGAAGCCGGCGATCACCGCGTGGGTCAGCCGTTCCCTGCGGATGTCGTCGAAGAACTTCCGGTCGCGCGGGTTCGACCCTGCGTACCCGCCCTCGATGTAGTCGATTCCCAGGTCGTCCAGCAGCCGCGCAAAGCGGATCTTGCCGGCGTCGGAAAACGAGACGCCCTCGCCCTGCGCGCCGTCGCGCAGGGTCGTGTCGTACAGATAGACCTTTTTCATTCCGGCACCGCTGTTAGGAGGTTTTGAAGAACGCGTCATGGAGCGCCCGCACCGCGCGGGCGCGGTCCGTCGAACGGACGCCGAACATCATGCTGATCTCGGACGCCCCCTGGTTGAGCATCTCGATGTTCACCTGCGCCTCCGCGAGCGCGCGGGTGGCGCGGGCGGCCATGCCGACGGTGTACTGCATC
>CAYVKQ010000553.1:0-1878 GCA_964451945.1 uncultured Lentisphaerales bacterium | reverse complement strand
CGGGCACGCGGGTGCTGATCGGCGAGGGCGACATCAATCCCGTCGAGAAGGTGCATAGCCTTGCGCCGGGCGAGTCGCCCGCGATGATCGCCGGCGCCGAATGGAACAGCGCGCGCACGCTCTACCTTGCGCCCAGCGGAAAATGGATCCGGGGCGACACGGTGACGGCGGAGCAGGCCGCCAGCCTGCCGGCCGGCACACGTGTGCTGGCGGGCTACCGCATCGACGGTCCGGTCACTGCCCGCCGCCCCGCGTTCGAGATCTGCGGTCCGGGCTGGAACGAGCCCGACACCTTCTTCCTGATGACCGACGGCACGCTCGCATCCGGCAACACGGTCGATCCCGCCAAGATACCCCGCGGTACGATGGTCCTCTTCAAGGACTAGCGCGATTTCGCGCATTATTGTCTCTCCTACATACTCCCCGAATGTGCCAAAATGGCGCATTTTCGGGCAAGCGGTATTATCCCATGTTTTTCCTAGAATGTTGTACACCAATGATTTAGTGAGAATACTGCAGGAATGGCACGCAGCCTGCTAATTATATGGCGATCCCAATGGATGGGACACAGCAAGAGAAAGGAAGCGACGATGAACAGCTACAACTACATGAACATGGCGTGGGGCCTTCTGGACGAAGTTCTGAATGCCTTCGAGCAGGATGTTCAGAGCGCCCCTCTGCTGCGGGAATGGCGTCCGCGGATCAATGCCTGGGAGTCGGACCAGGCCCTGGTGCTGGAGGCCGAGCTGCCGGGTGTCGAGCCCGGCCAGGTCGAGGTCAGCATCGAGGGCGATGTCCTGACGCTGCAGGGCAAGCCTGACCAGTCGGACAAGCGGCCGCAGTTCGGGCGTCAGCTCAAGCTGCCCTTTGCGGTCGAGGTCGATGCCGTCAAGGCGGTCTTCGCGAATGGCATTCTGACGCTGACCCTTCCGAAGGCGGCAGCGGCCCAGCGCCGGCTGATCGCCGTGGATGCCGCGTGAGTCGCGCGGCAGGGATTGGATCCTCAAGCGACGCAGGGAAAGGAACGCGACATGAAGAAGGACATCGAGAAGAAAGAGGAAGTGGCGGTGACCCGCGGCCAGCAGATGCCCCGCGCGACGGTGGCCCCGCTGATGCGTTTCCGCGACACCGAGGACGGGTTCGAGCTGCGGCTCAACCTGCCGGGTGTCGAGCAGAAGGACCTCCAGGTGCAGATCGCGGATCATACGCTGGCGATCGAGGCGCGGCGCGAGGAATCGGCCCGTGAAGGCCTGACGTGCGTCCGCCAGGAGTTCCCCGTGGTGGACTACCGGGCGGCCTACGAGCTCCCCGAGGATGTCGACGCCTCGGCCATCAGCGCCAAGCTGGCCAACGGCATCCTGACGGTCACGCTCAAGAAGCGCGAAGCCGCCAAGCCCCGGCGCATCGCGGTGAGCGTCGCCTGAAACATGGCGCTTGCGCTATCCTGGGCTTATGCAAGGATGGCGTCAGCCCCGCCTTGCGCCGTTGCCGTCCGGGCGTCCGCCGCGCCCGGGCGGCTTTTGTTTTGCGGTCCGTGTTCCATTTGCGGCATTTTACTTTTGCCATTTCGCGGCAAGAAACTGCGTGACAGTACCACGTTCCTGGGCTATCATATGTTTGACGTAGGAAATATCGCCCGTTCTGCTCCCGGTGGCGCGGCCAGTCCGGCCGATCATGAAAAATGACCCGACGACGGCAGGCAGCACATTGCCATAAGGGAGATGCCGCAATGTCAAATACATACATCTCGCCTCCGCTGCAGGATCCAGCCTTCCTGGAGCTGATGGATCTCTTCAACGAGAAGAACTACTGGCAGCGCCTGCGCATGATGTTCGCCGGGCTGGGCAAGCCCCGCGACAGCCGCGACTACAAGATCGC